>NZ_JAFEJX010000020.1:0-35274 GCF_018555635.1 Bifidobacterium sp. CP2
GCTTGCTTGTACTGGTGCAGGTATCTGTGCATGTCGGCGAGACCGTTGAGGGTCGCGGCCACGTCAAATTGGTATGCGTCGGGGTTGGTTTCGGCGAGCTGCCGCAGGATGCTGAGCGCTTCCTGATGTTTCTGTTCGGCCTTCTCGTACTGGCGTAGGTCACGGTATAGGGTGGCGAGGCCGTTGAGGGTCGTGGCTACATCAAGTCGGTATGCGTCGGGGTTGGTTTCGGCGAGCTGCCGCAGGATGCTGAGCGCTTCCTGGTATTCCTGTTCGGCCTGCTCGTACCGGTGCTGGTCGCTGTGGAGGTTGGCGAGGTTGCTGAGCGTCATGGCTAGGTCGGGCTGGTAGTAGGTGCTGGGGTTGCTCTGGGCGAGCTGGCGCCAGATGCTGAGCGCTTCCTGGTATTCCTGTTCGGCCTGCTCGTACTGGCGTTGGCTGCTGTGGAGGTTGGCGAGGTTGCTGAGCGTCATGGCCGGGTCGGGCTGGTAGTAGGTGCTGGGGTTGCTCTGGGCGAGCTGGCGCCAGATGCTGAGCGCTTCCTGGTATTCCTGTTCGGCCTGCTCGTACTGGCGTTGGCTGCTGTGCAGGATGGCGAGGTTGCTGAGCGTCATGGCCAGGCCGGTCTGGTAGTAGGTGCTGGGGTTGCTCTGGGCGAGCTGGCGCCAGATGCTGAGCGCTTCCTGGTATTCCTGTTCGGCTCGTTCAGGCTGGTTCCTGCGAACATGCACTGCCGCGCAAAGCGTGTGAGTGTCGGCGATCATCGGCATATACCGCGCGTAGTCCATGTGATCGGCCAGCTGCTGGTATGCATCGATGGCCTTATGCCATTCCTGCAATGCCATATCTGCTGCATTCTTGTCGTCGCTGTGCTTCCTGCTGCGTCGATCCGCACGCTTGGCATTGCGCGCGTGCGTCGTCGCATCGAGGCGCAGAGACGCAATGGGATCGGTATCGCGTAGCAGCCGGTCAAGCACTACGCGCAGCGCATCGGTCTGACTGGGGTTGGTCAGAATCGGCATGATGCCCAGCGAGCCGAGGAACTTGATCTGAGCGTCGCGTTGCCGGGGATCGCTCGGCGCGGGAATGATGGCCACGTGATCATGGCGGGCGCTGCCAAACTGCTTCACCAGATCCAGCACATGCGTCGGGTCGGCTCGCATGCTGTTCTCGTCGTAGGGGAGTCCTTCGTACCCCAGCAGCAGCAGCGGTCGTTCGCTCATCAGCTCATGCAGCGCGGTGGCGAAGGGGCTGAGAGTTGCATCGTCATATACATGTGCACATTGCTGGTCGGTGATGATGAACTGCTGCTGGTTGGCCTGTGCAATGCCGAGTGCCACGCCGAACGCATGGGCGACGATGGGGGATCCGTTGGCGTCAGGATCGTCCGGGGCGATGGTGACGGGCGATTCGCCGGCCCTTTTGTATGCGAGTTCGATCCGGCGGTTCAGCATCGTAGTGACGACGCCGTCGGGGGACAGCAGGGTGATTGCGGTCAGCAGCAGACTGGTGCTAACCGCAATGTTCTTACTGTCAGTGATGATTCTCTGCGCGAGTAGGCGGTTAACCAGTGGCTCTCCCAGCGTATCGATGAGCTGAGTGGCGGCCTCAGACAGGTTGCCGTTATCGATGATCTGCTCGATGCCGTGGCGGCGATCCGGCTCGGACACGCTTCCGGCGACCTCTCGGAGCGCCTGCCGGTATGTGGGCATCGGGTTAGGGAATGCTTCGCCGACGACTGGCAGAGGACGCTTCGCGCGAGTGTCAGCATCATACGCCGAGCGCAGCACATCATAGGCTGCGCGGTTGCCTGCACTGAGCGCGGCGTCCCAGTCCAGTATGCTGTCGAGCGAGGCTTCCACTATGCGTCCTTTCTGCGCGTGCCTGACGGCGTGCGATTGCGCCTTTATTGTACCGATATTGCATAGCCTGCGCGCTATACGGGATTGTTGTCCTCTTCTGTGTCGTCGGCGTCGTCGGTGTCGTCATTCGGTTCACTGCCGATGCCGGTGTCGTTGTCGGGCATTGGCATCGGCGGCATATTGAGACGACTGCTAGGTCGGCGCCTATCGGGGCTAGAAATGTCATCGGCTCTTTCGGCATTTTCCATGGCCCTGCTTGTTTCGGTGCTTGATTCTTCGCTTTGGCTATTCGACGTATGAGCTGTTGCAGTCGACTTGTCAGCTTCGTCCCTTGTTGCATTCTTCTCGTTGGCGGAACTGCCATAGAAGGCCCTCTTGAATGGTTCTATGTTGGTGGCATCGAACTGGGCTTTGATGCCATTGACATCCTTCGCGTATGTATCTGCGTCTACCGGATTATTGGCATCCTTGGCGAGTTGTTGCAGCCTATCGTAGAGGTCGCGCGCATTCGTGTACACGGCGCTGCTCTCGGCACTTTTCGCCTTGCCGTCAACCACAGGGGTGGGATTTTTGATGTGCTTGCCGATAATCCTGATGATGCAGTCCTTGATACGTTGACGTTCGCTGTCGTCCGTGATGCGCCATGCGTCCATATTGGCAATGCCGTAGACAGTGTCGAGCATGCTGCGGTTGAGCAGCAGGTAGGGGCAGCGGCGCTCGATGAGGTCGAGGCCGACGTGATGGGCGAGTGCTTCGGCGAGATCGCCCAGCGTAGTCGAATCCAGTGGCTTTTCCCATGTGTTCCGCCGCTCTTCCGTGGCGCAGTAGGGATCCCAGTCGGCAGCCTCCTGCAGCAGGGCGAAGGTAGCGGGGGAGAGGCGGCTCTCCCAGTCCACGAGGTATGCCAGATAGTTGTCGTCGAACAGGCCGAACCTGATGAATTCGCGCACCATGTGCGGCAGCGGCGCATCGGATGCATGGTCGCGGTCGTGGATGAGCGATGTGAATTCGATGTCGCGCCTGATGATCTGCAAGGTCAGGTGCGGATAGGCGATGCGCATGGCGCAGGCGGCAAGACACTCATCGGGACTGAAATCAACGGCGGGGAAGGTGTCGTGCTGCATGCGCTCGACGGTCATGGCGTACAGGTTCTTCACGTCCAGCAGCGTGCGCTGGTCCGGCAGCTCGCTGCGGATGAGGGCCAGCAGGTCCGCGTTGCTCGGATTACCGCCGACCTGCGCGCCGCCGGTGTTGTTCTGCTGCGTGTTGTTCTGCTGCGCATTGTCCGCGGAATTCGCGGTGCGTGCGGAATCCGCGTCGCCCAGCACGGATGCGATGTCGTATGCGGGCGAGATGAACGGGCGCAGATAGACGCTCACGTCGAAGAACTTCGCCTTCGTCTCGGCGGTCACGGCGCCTAGCTGCCGTTCTTTCCACTTGCTGCCAAACACCCTGCTCGCCTCGTAGCGGTTCGGATCCAGCGCCTCGTCGCCCATGACATAGATGAACGTCACGGGAGGCTTGCCCTGTGCTTGCCGCGAATCGTTGATCAGGGTGTTGAGCTCGCGCAGTTCGTAGTAGATGTCGAACTGGTCCACGCGATCAAGATCCTCGAAGATGACGAACCGGATCTTGGCGCGTTCGATGAGGAAGACGATCTCGTCGATGTACTTGTCGAAGATGTCGATGTTGCCTCGCTCGTCTGTCTTGAGCTCGATCGTTTCGATCGACGCAGACATGCTCGACGGCTTCCACGGCAGATTGCGCACGAAGAACGTGGCGATGCCGGCTGCGACTGCCATAGCGACGGCGAGCATGAATTTCGGGCTGTTCCCCCAGAACTGTCCATCCCGCATCCGTGCCCAGATTCCCGCGAATCCGATGCCATTGGGAATGGCCGACAGCACCGTTGTAATCAGCAGCGCCAATGCGAAGACGGCGCCAGCGGTCGTCAGCGTTCGCCGCCAGGAACGGCTGCTGTACAGGCGGCGGTAGTGCGATCCGTTCACGACCGACGGGTCTGTGCTGTAGATCAGCTGCTTGACGATCTCCTTCTGAATGTCCTGCTTGATCTGATCGTGCTTCGCCTTCGTGTCGACCGACTGCATGATCTCCGACGACTTCACCAGAATGCATGGCGGAATGATTGGACCTAGTTTTGCGTCAAGGCGCTGCAGGATCGAATGAAACTTGGATTGCGCGTTCTGGTACCGCTTGGATTCCTTGTCATCCGTTTTTGCGGCGTTGCGCCCCCACGTCAGGCGGTTGAGGAAGCCCTTGAGTACGCTGCTCTTGCCGCTGCCGAACGTGCCCATGAGCGCTACGTTGCGCGGGGCGTCCATGGGATCGTCGGGATTGCAGACCGTGTAGAGCCTGCGGGCGTAGTCCTCGTGAAAGTGGGGATCGTAGTGCGGCACCAGCGAGTCCAGTGAATCGCTGCTCGGTGCACTGCTTGCCGTGTTGCTAGCTGCGCTGCCTGCTTCGCTGCCGCCTGCCATACTGCCCCCGTTCCTCGGTATGGTCAGCATCATACGCCGCCGCGATGATCGCCGCCGTGCGCGTCGTCTTGCGGCGACGCGGCCTCATGCGCCGGTCCATGTTGGCCCCTAGGCGCGGGCGCCGCGGTAGGCATTGGGGGTCATGCCGAGGCGTTTGCGGAACACGCTGATGAAATAGCTCGACGACGAGAATCCGCAGGCGCGCGCGACCTCCGCGACGGCACCGTCCGTCCCGGCCAGCAGCCGCTTGGCCTCCTCGAGCCGCCGTTCGGTCAGGTACTCGTTCGGTGTGCGGCCCACGTACCGTCTGAACAGCGCGCAGCAGCGGCTGCGGCTCACCGCGCCGGACCGTGCGATGTCGTCCAATCCCAGCGGTTCGGCGAATCGGCTCTGCACCATGCCGGTCATCTCCAGCACGACGATGCGGTCGCGCTGGTCCGAGGGCCCGCCGTCCTCGCGTGCGGCGCCGTCCGCGCCGGTCGTCGCGGCCGGGCGGAAACGGTCCAGCACCTTGTCGTACAGGCCGATGGCGGTCGCCGCCGCCGGCAGCGGGTCGATGTCCTCCGGCCCGTCCTTCGGGCGCCGGCGCCGGTCGCCGTGCATCTGCGCGACGAGCCGGTCGACGTCCGTCAGTACGTCACGCTGCCAGTCCACCTCGGGGGAGAGCGGCAGGAAATCGTCCATGTCCTGTGCGAACGCGCGTTCGCAGCGTGTCCTGACCGACGGCGCGACGTCCTCGACGAGGGATGGGCCGATCACCGCGCATGAGAACCGGGCGTCGCGCCGCTCCGGCGAGAACCCGTAGTGCAGGCGCGACGAGTTGACCACCATGCCCTCGCCCGGGCGCAGCAGCGTGACGCGGCCGTTGACGAAATAGCGCATCTCGCCGCTCACCACGCGGACGAACTCCAGGTCGCGATGCCAATGGCATGCGCACCGGTAGTCCGCGAAGATCGACAGCGCGTCGCAGCTCGCGTAGATCGGCAGCCCCGGCACCGCGTACGGCACACGCTCCGACAGGTCGGAGAGCAGCGATATCCGTTTCAGGCCCGTCTGCCCTGCCGGATCCGCAACCGTGTCCGTCATACGCCGCCTCCCGTGTCCGCGTCCGTACCGCCGCCGTTCGTCGCACCGCATCGCGCGATTCCGCCCGGACCATCATCGAAATACGATTTTACTATTCATCGGTCCGTAAGCGATATTTCGCGCCCTGTGGCGCGTTGCCGCTCGGCTTATCCTGTAACCAGCTTCCAGCTGCAGCGGACAAGCGAAACGACAATCCAAGAATCGTATGTGCCCGTGGATGATTACGACATCCGCCGGGCGCACCATACCGTGAAGGAGCAATGATTGCGATGCGTGAGCACACCGCTGGAATGTCCATGAGCGTCCGTCTCGCCGCCGAGTACGGGACCCTGATTGACGACTTCTTCGCCATCGCCCGCAGCTGGGTCGCCGAGCGCCTGGTCCAGCCGGACGAGGAGAACTGGTTCGCCATGTGGTACCCCGCCTCCGCCTCCCAGATCGCTTGACCTCCGGTGCCGGCGACACACGGCGCGCTGCCGGGCGAAACGCGGGTCTGACCGGTCCGATAGCCTTGCCGGAGAAGCCCGCCGTGACACGGCGGGTCAACGGACAAGGGAGGTCATCATGGCGGATGCCGTGAACGGAAGGAACATCGCGATCGTCACCGGAAGCGCCCTCGGGCTCGGCTACGAGCTGACCCGGCGTCTCATCGCCAAGGGCTGGTTCGTGGCCGGCATCGACTTCAACGCCGAACGCCAGGCAGAACTCGCCGGCGAATTCCCGGCCGACTCGTACCGGGGCTTCGTCGGCGACGTGTCCGACGAGGCGTTCGTCAAGGCGTCCGTCGCTGAGATCGCCGGGCTCGGCCACATCGACCTGCTCGTCAACAACGCCGGGCAGCCCTCGTTCAAGACGCCCACCGCCTATGAGGCGGCCGACGTCGACAAGTGTCTCAAGGGCCTCAAGGGCATGATCCTGTGGTCGGTCGAAACCCTGAAGGCCGACGGCGAAGCCGACCTCAAGATCGCGAACGTGATGAGCACCGCCGCCACGCGCGGCAACGCCAACGAATCCGTCTACTGCGCCACCAAGTGGGGCGAGAAGGGCTACACGCAGAGCCTCAAGGCCGCCTACAAGGGCACGAGCGTCAAGATCGTGGGCGTGTACCCGGGCGGCATCGACACCGCCTTCTACCGCGACAGCCACGACTACGTGTCCGAGGAGAAGCAGCACACGTTCATGGACCCCGGCCAGCTCGCCGACGTGATCCTGTTCAACCTCGTCAACGAGGCGAGCCTCACCGTCTCCGACGTCCTCATCGAACGCAACTACGTGTGAGGGCCGGGGAGGGCCGGGGAGGGCCGGACGCGGGCGGGAAACGAAGTAGCGGCCATGGGCTAATGTTGCATGGCTTGCGCAATCGGCGCAATCCATGCAGATATGAATGAAAGGCCATCGTGCCAGATACAACCTTCACCACGCCCGTGGTCGAAACGCACCTTCCCACCTTCCTCGAGCTCGGCGTGCCCGAGCCCCTGTGCCGCGTGCTCGCGGCCGACGGCAAGACCGAGGCGTTCCCCATCCAGGCGGACACCCTCCCGGACTCCCTCAACGGCAGGGACGTGCTGGGCCGCGGCCGCACCGGCTCCGGCAAGACGCTCGCATTCGCGCTGCCCATGGCGGCCCGGCTCATGGAGGCCGCATGGGAGCCCGGCATGCGCATGGGCCAGTACCGGTACAACGTCAAGCACATCCGCAGACGCCACCTCGAGGAGCGCCAGTCCGGCGACTTCCACCCGCATCCGCGCGGCCTCGTGCTCGCGCCCACGCGCGAACTCGCCAACCAGATCAACGACGTGCTCCAGCCGCTCGCCCAGATGGCCGGCATGACCACCACCACCGTGTACGGTGGCGTCAAGCAGAACCGTCAGGTGCGCGACCTCATGTCCGGCGCGGACATCGTGGTCGCCTGCCCGGGACGTCTCGAGGACCTGCTCAACCAGAAGCTCCTCACCCTGTCCGACGTGCGCGTCGTCGTACTCGACGAAGCCGACGAGATGGCGGACATGGGCTTCCTGCCGCCGGTGCGCCGCATCCTCGCACAGGTGCGCCCCGACGCCCAGCACATGCTGTTCTCCGCGACGCTCGACCACGGCGTGGACGAGCTCGTGCGCGAGTTCCTGCGCGACCCCAAGACGCACAGCGTGGACGAGCCCACCGCCGCCTCGGACATGATGACCCAGCATGTCTTCGCCGTCGAGAAGGACGACCGCATGGACGTCGTCCTCGCCCTCGCCGCCGGCAAGGGACGCCGCATCCTGTTCACCCGCACCAAGTACCAGGCGAAGAACCTGGCGAAGAAGCTCACCCAGCATGGCATCCCCGCCGCGCAGCTGCACGGCAACCTCAACCAGAACCAGCGCGACCGCAACCTCGCCGCGTTCGAGGACGGCGACGTGAACGTGCTCGTCGCCACCGACGTGGCCGCGCGCGGCATCGACGTGAGCAACGTCGAGCTCGTCATCCAGGTCGACCCGCCCGCCGACCCCAAGTCATTCGTGCACCGGTCCGGCAGGACCGCGCGCGCCGGCCGTCGCGGCGACGTGGTGACGCTCGTGCTGCCGTTCCAGCGCCGCGAGGCGCAGCGCATGCTCAAGGCGGCAGGCATCGACGAGAAGCCGGTCAAGGTGCGCCACGACTCCCCGCAGGTGCTCGAACTGGCGGGGGAGAAGGCCGAGCCCGTGTTCGGCTGGAACCTCGACGCCACGCAGCCCGCCGGCAACCCGCGTTCGCGCAAGGGCGGCAAGGGCCGTCCCGCGTCCGGACGCGACGGCGAGCCCCGTGATGGGAAGAGCCGCGACGAACGTCGGGAGGATCGTCCGAAGCTGAAGCGCAACCGAGCCGAACGCCGCGCCGGCATGCAGGGCGACCGTGAGGCGGAGGAGCGCGAACGTCGGTTCGAGACCGGCGCGACGCCGCACGCCAAGCGGTCCGCCAAACAGTCCGACAAGCGTGCGGACAGGCGCACGGGCAAGCGCTCCGCCGCGAACGCCACGAATGCCGCGAACCGTTCCGCGGGCGGCAAGCGCATCCACCACCACGACGAGAACCGCATCATCCAGGACGAGCGAAGCGAGAAGGTCAAACGGCATGAACGTCGCATGGCCGCCAAGCGCGGGGGAGCGCAGGGCGGGCCCCATCGGCGCCACACGGGCAAGCGGACGCGCGCGCCGTTCCGCAGCCGCTGAACCGTCCTCCGATGCCGTCGTCCCGTCGGATGCCGGCGGGACGACGGGTTCAACGCCGGTATAGGACGGTCCCGGCCGCGTCACGGATCGAGAACGACGGCTCCGACTCGACGTCGAGCTCCACGGTGAGCCGGTCGGAGCCGTCCGCGGCGACCGAACGGTACACGTACCGCTTGTTCTCGAGCAGCACCTTCTCAGTGCGCGCGTCGAGCAGCCACGGGTGGCGGCGGCGGATCGCGATCAGCGCCTGATGCAGCCGGTACGTGGGCTCGCCGAGCCGCGACAGCTCATCCGGGGTGTTGGGGAACTTCGGGCGCACGTCGTCGTCGCCGCCGAAGCGCTGTTCCTTGACGCCCACATACCCCTGCTCGTCGCCGTAGTAGACGCTCGGCACGCCGCCGACCGTCATCAGCACCGCCAGCGCGAGCGCCGCCTTGTCCGGGCCGATCTGGGAGGCGATGCGCGTCACGTCGTGGTTGCCGATGAACGTCTGCGGCACGAATGTGTCGAGGAATCCGTTGTGGCGTGTGAGGTTCCAGTCGAGTTCGAAGAAGTTGTCGGTCTCGAGCGCATGCTGGATGGACTTCCACAGCTCGTACTGCGTGACCGAATCCATGCCGGTCCCGCGCACGATCGCCGGGTAGTCGCCGTGGATGACCTCGCCGAAGATCCACGTGTACGGGTGCGCGGCCCTCACGCGCGGCAGCACCTGCGCCCAGAACGCGGGCGGCACGGCGTATGCGGCGTCGAGACGCCATCCGGAGGCGCCCCGGTCGAGCCAGTGGTCCATCACGTCCGTCACGTAGCGGACGGTCGCGGGGTTGTCATGGTCGAGGTCGACCAGGTCGCCGTGGCCTTCGAACACGTCGAGCGTCGGCTTCCCGTCGGCGTCGCGTGAGGCGCGCACCAGCCCGCGCCATGGTTCGTCGGCGGGCGAGAGCGTGCCGGCCGCCTCGTCGATCGCGGCCCTGACGGCGGGATGCGAGCGGGAGACGTGGTTGAACACGCCGTCGAGCACGATGGACAGGCCCATGCCGCGGCACGCCTCGGCGAGCCGGTCGAATACGGCGTCGCCGCCGAGGCGCACGTCGACGTGCATGTGGTCGAGCGTGTCGTAGCCGTGCGTGGCCGATTCGAAGACCGGTCCCAGCAGCAGCCCCGACGCGCCGAGGTCGCGCACGTAGCCGAGCCAGGGGATGAGCGCGTCGAGCCCCCGTCCGTGGAATTCGCGCGGGCCTTGCGGGCGGATGTCGCATCCGCAGAACCCCAGCGGGTACACGTGCCAGAAGATTCCGTGACGAGCCCAGTCGGGCATTGACCCCACACGGTCGGAATCACGGACGGCATCACCGGCCGCGATCCGGTTGACGGTTCCATTCATGACGCACCTCCCAACGCCATCGCGATCACTGCGAGTTGACGTCATGTCTATTTTCGCACATCCGTCCGTCGGACGACGGCGACACGACGGCGACCGTGCCGCTACGTAGTCGGTCATCGGCTACAATCGTCGTGACGGTTACGCCATCCTGCGAAGAAGAAGGTGATCATCCCCGTGGACGTGTCGTTCGCCCATTTCCTCCAACAGGTGTTCTCGAACCCGGCGTTGTTCGTGACGACGTTGCTCACGCTCGGGGTCATCTTCGTCAACGGGTGGACGGATGCTCCCAACGCCATCGCCACATGCGTGACCACGCGCTGTATGCGTGTGCGGTCCGCCGTGGTCATGGCCGCCGTGTTCAACTTCCTCGGCGTGTTCCTCATGACGCAGATCAACGCGTCGGTCGCCTCCACCATCAGCACGATGGTTGATTTCGGCGGGGACACGGACGCCGCGCTCATCGCCCTGTGCGCCGCGTTGTTCTCCATCGTCGTCTACAGCGTGGGCGCCTCGATGCTCGGCATCCCCACGTCCGAGAGCCACAGCCTCATCGCCGGCCTGTCCGGCGCGGCCATCGCCATCCAGGGCGGCATCGCCGGCATCAACATGGGCGAATGGGTCAAGGTGCTGTACGGTCTGGCGGCGAGCCTGCTCATCGGGTTCGCCATGGGATGGCTGGTGTGCAAGGCGGTGACGCTGGTCTGCGCCGGCCTCGACCGGCGGCGCACGAACGGGTTCTTCACCGGCGCGCAGATCGCCGGCGCGGCCGCCATGAGCTTCATGCACGGCGCCCAGGACGGCCAGAAGTTCATCGGCGTGCTGTTCCTCGGCATGGCCCTGAGCAACGGACAGTCGTCGGTCGTCGGCGTGGTCATCCCCGTGTGGCTGATGATCCTGTGCAGCACCATCATGGGCGTCGGCACCTCCGTCGGCGGCGAGAAGATCATCAAGTCGGTCGGCATGGACATGGTCCGCCTCGAGAAATACCAGGGATTCTCCGCCGACCTGTCGAGCGCCCTGTGCCTATTGCTCATGACCGTGCTCGGCATCCCCGTGTCCACCACGCACACCAAGACCAGCGCCATCATGGGCGTGGGCGCCGTGCGCCGCCTGTCCGCCATCAACTTCGGCGTGGTGCGTGACATGATGCTCACCTGGGTGTTCACGTTCCCCGGGTGCGGCATCATCAGCTACGCGATGGCCAAGCTCTTCATGTTCGTCTTCTGACCCGTCCCACCACGGGTCTCCGACACTTCCCACGAGAAAGGACCACACCACATGGCGAGGAAGAACGACTCCTTCTACTTCGACTCGTTCCAAGGCAGCGCCGAACATGCATGCCGGGCCGCCCGTCTCCTGTCGGACGTGATGCACGGTTTCGATTCCGAGCGCCTGCGCGAGCGCATGGAGGAGATGCACGGCATCGAACAAGCCGCCGACAAGATCCGCCACGGCCTCATGGACGAGCTGGTGACCGCGTTCATCACGCCGTTCGACCGCGAGGACATCGCCGAGCTGAGCCACGTCCTCGACGACGTTACCGACTCGATCGAGGGCGTGCTCGACCGTCTCTACTACGACAACGTCACCGACATGCGCTCCGACGCCATCGAGATGGCCGATATGGTGGTGCGCGCCACTGAACGCATCCGCGAGCTCACGGCCGAACTGCCGCGCTTCAAGCGATCCAGGACGCTGCGCGAGCTCGTGTTCGCGATCAACACCATCGAAACCGACGCCGACCATGTGTTCATCAAGGCGATGCGGGCCCTGCACACCGAGGGCGGCGACCCGCTGCAGGTGTTCGCATGGCACGACGTGTACCGTCACCTCGAGCGGTGCTCCGACGACTGCGAACGCGTCGCCAACACCGTCGACAGCATCGTCATGAAGAACAGCTGACGGGGCGGGTGGCCGCTCACGCCTACCGGTGTTCGCGGATCCACAGGATCGCGAGCTGCGTGCGGTTCGCGAGTCCCAGTTTGTCGAGGATCGCGCTCACCCGGTTGCGCACGGTGCCTTCGCTGAGGAACAGCCGGGAGGCGATGTCCCGGTTGTCCAATCCTTCGGCGACGAGCGCGGCGATGGCGCGTTCGCGGTCGTTCAGCAGCGCGTCCATCGCGCCGTCCGGTTCGACGGCGGACGATGCGATGCCGCGGGACGATGCGGCGGAGGCTTCGTCCACGCCCTCGTGGGAACCGGTGGATGCCGCCGGCGCGGTGAGTTTGCCGAGCACGTCGGCGCCGAGCACCACCTGTCCGGCCATGACCGCGTTCAGCGCGGGTGCGACCGACGCCACGTCCTGTTTGATGAGATAGCCCTTCGCGCCCAACGCCATCGCCCGGTCGATGTACGCCTTGTCCGCGAACGTGGTGAGCACGAGGATGCGCGCCGCCGGGTCCTTGGCGAGGATCGCGCGCGCCGCGTCGAGCCCGTCGCGCCCGGGCATCTGCACGTCCACGAGCAGCACGTCCGGCCGGTTCGACGGCGTCTCGAAGTACCTCCGCACCGTCGCGTCGCCGTCGTGCGCCGTCCACAGCACGTCGGCCGTCCCCGTCGCCTCGAGGATCGTCGCCAACGATTGGCAGACGATCGGGTCGTCGTCCGCTATCGCTATCCGCATCATGCGCCTCCGTTCGTATCGTCGTCGTCATGCACGGCCCATGGTCCTTTCGGTATGGCGGCGAACACGCGCCAGCCATCGCCGTACGGTCCGCACGCCGACGTGCCGCCGACCGCGCGCACGCGTTCGGCGATGTCCGCGAGTCCCATGCCGCGCGGCGCCTCGCCGGCCACGCGCGCCGGCTCCGCGCCTTCGTCGAGTCTCGGCCCCGGGTCGAGTACGACCAGCTGCCAGAGCGCGGGGAAGTCGCGCAACGTGACCGTTGCCGTCCGGGCGGCGCTGTGCCGCGCCGTGTTTGACAACGATTCGCGGATCACCGTGGCGAGGCATCGGGCCACCGGCGCCGGTGCGGAGGCGACGTCGCAGGTCATGGCCACCCGGAAGCCGGGGGAGGCGCCGTCGAACGCATGGGCGGCCGCGTCGATCTGCGCGGCGAAATCGGTGCCGTCGTCCTCCAGGTCGTGCACGGAGCGCCGCACCATCGTCATCGCGTCGTCCAACGTCGCGCCGAGTGCGGCGAAACCGGCCGACGCCGTCCGATCGTCGGTCGCGTCGGCCACGGCACCGCCCGCCTTCGCCTGCATGATCGCGCGCGTGAGCAGATGGCCGACGTTGTCGTGGATCTCGCGCGCGATGCGCGTGCGTTCGCCGAGCGCGGCGACGCGCACCGCACGCGCACGCTCCTCGTCCAGGTCGGCGATGCGCGTGCGCGCGTCCCGGGCCTCCTGACGCGCCGTGTCCCGCTCCGACCGCAGCGCCCGACGCGACCCGGCGACGTCCCGCTCCGAACGGCCCAACGCGAACCCGAGGGCCGTGCACAACGCGGCCGTCAGCAGCGTCGACGGGCGGACGACGGCGGCCGACGGACCGTCATGAAGATACGCGGCCACGGGCCGCAGCAGCGGCAGCGCCCACGCGAACCGGACGACGATGTCGACGGCGAGACGGACCGTCGTCCGCCCGGTCCCGTACACGGCGGGACGGGCGGACGCGGAACCGGACACCGGCGGACCGGCGCATGCCAGATCGTAGGCGGCCAACGGCAGGAACACACACCATCGCGGCTCGAGAAGGGCCAACGCCGCATACGCGAGCGGCGGCATCCAACCGGCGTCCCCCGTCCCCATGGACGATGACGCGGGACCGATGGGCCGGAGGGAACGCAGCCAGGCGGCGAGCGCCGTCGCGCACACGGCGAGCAGCATCCCCGCGGTCGTCGCCATGCCGTCCGAAGCCGGCCATGACGGCACGGGACCGGATGCGGGGGATGCGGTGACGGCGAACGTCAGACACAGGCCGAACAGCAGCGTCTTGACCAGCAGTTCGCGCATGCCGCCTCCCCCTTTCCGTCATGGCCTCCAATCAGCTCCAGCTTAGCCCGCGGCCGCGGGCGGATGACAAATGTCATGTCCGTCGCGCGAGGCGTGACGTTCGTCGGTGGAATCCGGCCGCCGCATGGAAGGACAATGGAATCACCATCCAAGGAAAGGGGAGACGGCCATGACGATGAACACAGCGACGGCCGCGGACACGACCCCGGCGGTCAAGGTCGACGGCCTCGTCAAACGCTACGGGGACATGGTGGCGCTCGACCACTTCGACCTCGAGGTGCGCCGCGGCGAGATCTTCGGACTGCTCGGACCGAACGGCTCCGGCAAGACCACCGCCATCAACTGCATCCTCGCGTTGCTCACCTACGATTCCGGCTCCATCCGGGTCTTCGGCGAACCGATGACGCCCACCAGCTACGCGCTCAAACGCCGCATCGGCATCGTGCCGCAGAACGTCGCCGTGTTCGACGAGCTCACCGTGAGCGAGAACATCGACTACTTCTGCTCCCTGTACGTGCCGAGGAAAGCCGACCGCGCGCCCCTGGTCGAACAGGCCATCGACTTCGCGGGATTGGGGGACTTCCGCAAGTACCGGCCGCGCAAGCTGTCCGGCGGACTCCTGCGCCGCCTCAACATCGCCTGCGGCATCGCCCACAGGCCCGACCTCATCTTCTTCGACGAACCCACCGTGGCCGTCGACCCGCAGAGCCGCAACGCGATCCTCGAAGGCATCGAGGGACTCAACCAGGCGGGAGCCACCGTCGTCTACACGAGCCATTACATGGAGGAGGTCGAACGGATCTGCGACCGCATCCTCATCATGGACCACGGCCGGCATCTGGCCCTCGGCACCGCCGACGAACTCAAGGCCATGATCGACACCGGCGAACGCATCACCGTCGAGACCCTCGACCTGGACGACACGGCGCTCGCCTCCGTACGCGCCCTGCCATGCGTCATCGAGGCGACGTACGACGGCCGTGAGCTCGACGTGCGCTGCCGCCGCGGCGAACACAACCTCGTCGACCTCATCGGCGTGCTGCGCGAGCACGGCGCCAACGTCGGACACCTCACCAGCCGGCCGCCCAGCCTCAACGACGTGTTCCTCGAACTCACCGGCAAGGCCCTGAGGGACTGACCGGCCGCACCGAACGGCATTCGGAAGGAGACGCATCATGTGGTCCACATTCGTCACGACGCTCAAGACCAACCTCAGGAACCGCAGCGCCCTGTTCTGGCTCATCGTCTTCCCGCTCGCGCTCGCCACCCTGTTCAACGGCATGCTCTCCGGACTGAACGAGGGATACGAGCTCAAGGCCGTGCCCCTGGCCGTCGTCCAGGACGCGAACTGGGACAAGGCCGAGGGGGCGAAAACGTTCGTCGGCGTGCTGTCGGGGAAGGAGCGGGCCTCATCCGGCACCGACTCCGACGGCGGAGCCGCCGGCGAACGCATGACCCTGTTCACGGCCGTCGACGTCGACGGGCTCGACGAGGCGCGAACGGCGTTCGCCGACGGGAAGGCCGACGGCTATCTGCGCGCCGACGGGAACGGCCGACTGTCCCTGACGCTCTCGCCCGCCACCGCGAACGCGATCCGCGGCGGCGCGACGGGCGCCGACTCCAACACGGCCATCACCGTGGCCGCGATAGACACCATGCTCGGCCTGTACAACCGCACCGACGCCACCGTACGTGACCTCATCGCACGCAACCCGCAGGCCGCGGCCAGCCGCGCGTTCTGGGAATCCGTCGGCGAGACCGCGGGC
The DNA here is from genome assembly GCF_018555635.1 of Bifidobacterium sp. CP2. Taxonomy (NCBI): domain Bacteria; kingdom Bacillati; phylum Actinomycetota; class Actinomycetes; order Bifidobacteriales; family Bifidobacteriaceae; genus Bifidobacterium; species Bifidobacterium sp. CP2. Next base: position 15,736 of record NZ_JAFEJX010000020.1, read on the forward strand.
CTCACCCGGGAGACGAGCCTGACGAACGCCAAGCCCGACACGACCGCACGATACTACTACGCGCTGCTCGGCATGGCCTGCCTCATGGCCATGGGATACTCGATCTCCGCCGTCACCACGGCGCAGGCCAACCTGTCCGCGCTGGGCATCCGCCGCACCGTCGCTCCATTGGGACGCGGACGGCAGCTCATCGCCGGATTCCTCGCCGGCTGGTTCTGCTCCGCCGCAAGCCTCACCATCGCCCTCGCCTACATCCGCTACGGCTGCGGCATACCCCTGGGAGGACGCGAACCCGCCGCCGTGCTCGCCGTAGCCGTAGCCTCGTTCATGGCCTGCGCGTTCGGCACGATGATCGGCGCGATACCGAAACTCCCGCACGGCGTCAAAACGGGCCTGACCAGCGCCATCCCCTGCGCGCTGTCGCTGTTCTCCGGACTCTACGGCCAATTCGCCATGGACCTCAGCGACTGGATCGAACGCCACGCGCCCGCGCTCGCCGTCATCAACCCCGCCCAGCAGGTGACCAACCTGTTCTACGACATCCTCTACTACGACAGCTACCGTCCGTTCGCCGAGACCTGCGGGATCCTCCTCGCCATGAGCGCGGTGTTCCTCGCCGCCGGCGTCATCATGCTCAAGGAGCAACGCTATGAACACCTGTAAGGCCACGCTGCGCATCCTCGCCGCGCACAAGCTGTACATCATCATCTACCTCGTGCTCATCGGCGTCATGATGCTCGCCGTCGGCGGATCCGCCCTCGGCGCGGTCGGCGGCGGAAGCGACGCCACCTATACGCCCGAACGGGCGAAGGTCGCCGTCATCGACCGCGACGGGAACCGGGGACACATCGCCTCCGCCATGCGATCGGCCCTGTCCGAAGGCAACGACCTCGTCGACGTCGCCGACGACCCGGAGACGCTGCAGCAGGCCGTCGCCTCCAACTGGGTCGACCTCATCGTCATCATCCCCGACGGCTACGCCGACCGCATGATCGCCTCCGTCACCACGGACGGTGCTACGGACGGCACGGACGGCACGGCGGGAACGGACACGAAGGCCGCGACGGCGGCCCCCACGGTCGACACCGTCACCAGCTACACGTCCGGCGCCGGCTCCATGGCCTCCATGAACGTCACCGGATTCCTCTCCATGACCCGCACCACGCTCATCGGCACGCACGTCACCGCACACATCCCCGGCACGAACGACGCGGCCGGCAACGCCGACGCGAACACGAACGCGGGCGCGACCACCACCGACAGCCTGCCCGAAGGCACGGTGACCGGACTGACCCTGCACGACCTCGCCGCCGCCGCGACACGGGCAAGCGACCTCGCCCGCGACCGCAGAACCAACCCCGGGATCCGCATCGATCACACCGGCGAATCCGCCGCATCCTCCGAGGCCAAGAGCCGCGCCGCGCTCGCCGACGGCTTCGGCGGCATGATGAAGACGCTGCTCTACCCGCTGTTCCTCGCCATGACCGTCTGCACGGCGCTGGTCATGGGCGTGTTCGGCACCGGCGAGGTCCGGCGGCGTCTGATCGCCTCGCCGCAACGCTCCTCGGCGATGGGCATGCAGCGCATGGCCGCCCTGTGCGCGTTCGCGCTGGTCGTCGTGGCCGCCTATTTCGTCGTGGCCTTCGTGCTGATGCTCGCGATGGGAATCGACCCTCTGACCCTGCCGCCGGCGGGCGTCGCGATGACGGCCGTCTCGACCGCCGTCTACGCGATGATGACCGTCGCCTGTGGCTTCATGCTGGGGGAGACCGGGTGCGGCGACACGATGGCCAACGGCTTCGCCAACGTGTTCGGCCTGCTGCTCCTGTTCACCTCCGGCGCCACGTTCCCGCTGGACATGATCCCCGCGCCGATGCTCACGATCGGTCGCATGCTGCCCTCCTGGTGGTACTGCACGTCCATCGACGACGCGTTCGGCATCGGCACCGCCGCGACCGGCGGCGTGGACGTCGCGGGCTGGGCCGCCTCGCTCGGGCTCGTCGCCCTGTTCGCCCTCGCCTTCGCCTGCGTGGGTCTCGCCGTGGGGAGGATCAGGCGTTCGCGCCCCGCGTCCGCGGCGTCCCCGGTCACGCGGCTCGCCGAGGCGTGAGCCTGCGGATCGTGGACCTCCGGCGGCGCGACCCTCCCGGGCCCTCCGCGCCGCCGGAGGTTCGTCTATAATTCCCAAGTCATATCCGACGCCCACCAACGCCGTTCGAAAGGTTTGCCGGAAGCTATGCGACAGGGATTCGACAACGACAGGTACATCGACATGCAGGCGACGAGAATCCGCGAGCGCATCGCGCGCTTCGGCGGCAAACTCTACCTCGAGTTCGGCGGCAAGCTGTTCGACGACTACCACGCCTCGCGCGTGCTGCCCGGCTTCGAGCCGGATGTGAAGTTCCGCATGCTGGAAAGCCTCGTCGACGACGTGGAGATCGTGATCGCGGTCAACGCGAACCATATCGAGAAGGCGAAGACGCGCGGCGACCTGGGCATCACGTACGACGAGGACGTGCTGCGTCTCATCGACGTGTTCCGTTCCCGTGGCTTCTACGTCGGCTCGGTGGTGCTCACCCAGTTCGCGGGCCAGCCGGCGGCCGAGGCGTACCGTCGCCGCCTGGGGCAGTTGGGCGTCACCTGCCATCTGCATTATCCGATCCCCGGCTATCCGCACGACATCGAACGCATCGTCTCCGATGAAGGCTACGGGCGCAACGACTACATCGAGACGACCCGTCCGCTCGTCGTCGTCACGGCGCCCGGCCCCGGTTCGGGCAAGCTCGCCACGTGCCTGTCGCAGCTCTACCATGAGCACAGGCGCGGCATCGAGGCCGGCTACGCGAAGTATGAGACGTTCCCGATCTGGAACCTGCCGTTGAACCATCCGGTGAACATCGCGTACGAGGCGGCCACCGCAGACCTCGACGACGCGAACATCATCGACCCGTTCCATCTGGAGGCGCACGGCGAGACGACCGTCAACTACAATCGCGACGTGGAGGCGTTCCCGGTGCTCAAAGCCATGATGGAGCGCATCATGGGGGAGAGCCCGTACCAGAGCCCCACCGACATGGGCGTCAACATGGCCGGCTACGCGATCGTGGACGACGAGGCGTGCCGCGAGGCCGCGCGGCTGGAGATCGTGCGCCGCTACTTCACCGCCGCCGTACGGTTCAAACGCACCGGCGAGGGCGAGGAACAGCTCGAACGGCTGCGTTCGATCATGAAGAAGGCCGGCGTGGACGAGGACCTGTCGCCGGCGCGCGCCGCCGCCCTCAAACGCGAGGAGGAGACCGGCGCCCCGGCCGGCGCGATGGTCCTGCCCGACGGACGCGTCGTCACCGGAAAGACGGGCGTGCTGCTCGGCGCCGCCAGTGCCCTCATGATGAACGCGCTCAAGGCCGTCACCGGCGTGGACGCCGACCTGCCGGTCATCGACGACAAGGCCATCGAACCGATCTGCCGGCTCAAGACCGAGCATCTGCACAGCGTGAACCGGCGTCTGCACTCCGACGAGACGCTCATCGCCCTGTCCATCACGAGTGCGGAGGACGAGACCGCCGCCCGCGTGGTCGCCGGGCTCGAGCAGCTGCGCGGCTGCGACGCATTCTTCTCCGTCATCGTCTCCGCGGCCGACGAGGCCCTCTACCGCAAGCTCGGCGTCAACGTCTCCTGCGAACCCAAGTACGAGCGGGTGAGCCTCTACCACAAGTGACGCCGCTCACGCGCTTTTCAGCCGGTAGCGCTGGATCGCCTCCCCGTGGAAACGCACCTTGGTGATCCGGCCCTCGCGGATCAGCTCGCGCAGGCCGGACGTGACTGCCAACGGCGTCATCCGCAGCTCGCGCAGGATCTCCCGGACGCTCATCGCGGAATGACGCTCCAGCACCGTGGTGATCGCCTTGGCGATGTCGCTGGGCGTGCCCGTGTCCGTGCGATGTTTGGTGATCGTCATCGTGAACGTGCTGATCGCGTTCACCGTGGTCGCCGGCTCGATGCCCGCCTCCCGCAGCGTGGCGGCGATGCGCTGGTAGCCGTCGCCGCCCGAGGGGTTCACGAAGCCGCCGCCCGGGTACGGCGTCGATTCGAGCAGTGTGAACAGGAACTGGTTGCGGGTGGAGACGAACGGCACGCCCGCCACCGGATGCGGGTTGGCGAGCACGTCATGCGTGACCGTGCCGTACAGGCCGCCGGGATTGGCGATCTCGATGCGGTCGGTAAACACGCTGATGGTGACCTGCGTGCCGCGCGCGTCGGGGGAGTAGTCGCGGTGGGTGAGCGCGTTCGCGATCGCCTCGCGCAGCGCCACGGGCGGATAGTCCGGCTGCTTCGCGCCGATCCAATGCATCAGCGACTCCACCGCGTCGTCGATCATCACCGGGATGGGGCCGACGATCGTCTTCGCGGCGACCAGCCGTTCGTCGCCGCGGAACACCTCGTCACGGCCCGTGCCCGGGAACACGGCGATCGAGATGGACAGGCGCGGATAGTATTTCTGCGGGTAGTGGCCCAATGCGAGCAGGCCGGCCAGCGTGGGGCGCAGCACGCCGACGCCGCGGGCGGCCACGTCCGAATCGTCATGCCGCAGCACGTCCAGGTCGAGCAGCATGTCCGTGTCGCCGCGCCCGTCGAACACGTGCGGATGCTGTTCGCGCACGCGCGCGAGCAGGCCGGAGACCAGGGTCGGATCCAGGTCGTCGGGGGTGGCGCGCGGCACCACGTCCAGATCGTATGTGGGCTGCAGATGCTCCTCGATGAGCCGGTCCACCTCGTATGAGGTCATGTGACGGTCGCCGTCGCCGGTGCGGATGAACGAGCCGCCGTGCGGTCCCAACGCCGTGGTGAAGCACGGCTTGTCGCGCGGCAGCATCTCGTCGACGCGCGCGAACACGAGGTTCGCGCCCTCGAACGGGCAGGTCACGATCACCGGACGCACCACCGGCGTCATCTTCTCGCACGCCTGACTCAACGCCTCCTGCATGGCGCGCGCGTTGAACCCCTCGACCGGCGTGAACCCCTCCTTCTCGGACAGTCCCAGGATGATCCAGCCGCCGGAGCCGTTCGAGAACGCGGAGAGCGTGTCCGTGATGGTCGAGGAGATGCGGCGCTTGCACTCCTTGACCTCGCACTGCTGCGTGTCGTTGCCGATCAGCCGCATCAGCTCGATCAGTTCGGTCATCTTCGCGGTGTAGTCATCGACCATGGCGGGCCTCCTTGCCACCATTGTGCCGCATGCCGGCGGGGCCACGCACTGCGGTGGTCCTCGCGGGAACCCGGTTCATCGACTGTTCACCCGTCATTCCTCCGTGCATTCCACGCCGTTCGCATGCGCGGGGAGTCCATGGGGCGGTTACGTTACCGGCTCGGTAGCGCTGGATGAATTCTAGGCCAAACGGGCCGTGGACGCGCATCGGCCCGCTTATGGTCGTAACCATGTTGTTCGGGAGGATGAGGCCGTCGGCGCCGGTGCGTCTGATACCGTGCGTCGTCGGCGGTCTGATCGTCCCTCTGGCCGACCATGCGGCGGTGCGGGCGACGCTCGGCCCGTTCGACGGCTGGTTCTGGCTGCGTGCGGCCGCCGTCACCCTCGTCCTGTACGCCGCGTTCACGGCGGGATGCCGGCTGATGGCGCATCGGGCGGGGACGTCCGGCGCCGTCCCGCGGCCCGTCCCGCGGTGGTCCGTCCCGCGACCTGTCCACCGGATCGTCCGCCGGCTCGCGAAGGCCGTGCACGGGGCGTCGGCACGGGTCGGGGCCTTCGGTCCGGCCGCACGGCTCGCCATCGCGGCCGCGATCATCCTGCTGTGCTGGACGCCCGTCATCATGCTGATGCTGCCGGGCACCATATGGTACGACACCGGCGACCAGATCACGCAGTTCCTGACCGTGGTCTCCTCGGGTGGCGCTTCGGGTTCCGTCTCGTCGCATCATCCGGTGTTCGACACCATCGTGTTCGGAGGGGCCGCATGGATCGGCCAGGCCGTCGCCGGGGACATCGGTGTGGGGCTCGGCGTCTATCTCGCCGTCCAGGTCGCGGTCACGTGCTCTGAGCTCGCCGGCGTATGCCTGTATGTGCACTCCCTGGGGCTGGGCCGGGCCGGGACGATCGTGATGCTCGCGTTCTTCGCGCTCTTCCCGGCGTTCCCCATCTTCACGATGTCCATCGTGAAGGACACCCTGCACATGATGTTCCTCATCCCGTGGCTCCTCATGGTCGTCGAGGCCACGCGCACGAGGCTCGCCGCGTTGGCTTCGCGCCGCTTTCTTATCGGGTTCGTCGTCGTGTCCTCGCTGTGCGCGCTGACCACGATGACCGGCCTCTATATCGTCGTGCTCACCTTGTGCTGCCTGCCGTTGACGCGCGGCCGGCGCGGCGTGCGGGCGGCGGCGGCCGGGTGCGCGGCCGCCGTGGCGCTGCTCTCGGGCGTGGCGTTCCCCGCCGCCGTGCGGGGCCCGCTTCACGTGCGCGCCGAGGACGCGAACCAGCTGCTGGTCGTGCCGATGCAGATGACGGCGCGGTATGCGCTCGACCATCCCGGTGACGTGACGTCCCACGAGCGCGGAATCATCGACAGGGTCAGCCGCGTGCCGTTCGAACGGATGCCGGAACGGTACAACCCGTATCTCGCCGACACGGTCATCCACTATTCGCTGCGCGACCCCGCGGCCGTGCCCGAGTATCTCGGCGTCTGGTTCGCCATGGGGCTTCGGCACCCCGATTCGTACGTCACGGCGTTCGTCTCGCTCGAATCGGGATGGTGCTCCCTCATGCGCACGCCTCTGAACACCACGAGCCGGGGCATCTCTCTGGATACGTTGGACCGGCGCGCCGGGGACGCGGTCGGCAACACCATGTGGTTCCAGATCAACGACGCCGTCAGCCCCTCGTTCCGTCCGCTGGCGAAGCGCATGGGACGCCTGCCGGGAGCGTCCACGGACCGTTCGGGCGCCTACCGTCTGTGGGACGGCTGGCGCGGCGCGCCGGTCGTGGGACTGCTCACGTTCACTGCGCTGTGGACGTTCATCCTGCCGTTGTTCCTCGTGTTCTGCCGCATCGGCCGCGGAGACGGGGGCCGCGCCGTCGATTCGTCCGTCGATTCGTCCGCCGCGCGGGGACGGGGACGCGCGTGGGTGCCGTTCGCCGTGCCGTTGGTCTGGTCGTTGGCGTCCCTGCTGCCCAACGCCATATCCGTCCCCCTCAAGCCGACGGCCACGCGCTACATGATGTGGGCCCTAGTGATGCTTCCGCTGCTGTTGGCCCTCCTGCGCGCCGATATGGCGGCGCCGGACCGGCTATGGGCCGAGGAGGCCGTGGGATTCGGTCCGCGGGCCGGCCGGCCGGGAAAGGACCGCCCATGAGACGCGGGCTTCTCCTCAACCTGATCGGCAACGTCGCGTTCTTCATCGCCGGATACGCGATCCACTGGTTCCTCGGTGGCTTCGCCTCCCCGGCCGACTACGGCGTCGTCGGCACGGTCATCACCGTGCTCGACTTCGAATACCTGTTCGTCAGCAACGGCGCACGCCAGTCGTTGTCGCGCAACATCGCGTCGCGCCGCTACGACGGCCGCCGCGTCATCGTGCGCACGATCGCCGTGCAGGCGGCGATCGTGGCCGCGTTCTTCCTCGCCGATTTCGCCGGCGCCCCGTTGTTCGGCCTGGCGTTGGGCGACGGCACGCTGGAACGGTATTTCCGCTACGCCGCGTTCCTCGTGCCCGCGAACGGCATGTACGTCGTGCTGCTCGGCATCAACGACGGTCTCCAGCGTTTCGGCCGCAGCGCGTTTCTCTCCACGTTCTATCCGATGGTGAAGCTCGGCACGATCCCGCTCATCATCCTCGTCTTCCCCCGTGAGCCGGTCATCGGCGTCGAAGTCGGCTACTGTGCGGCCATGGTCCTGACCATTCTCGTGGGCCTCGTCATGCTCGTCCCCGTCTGGCGGTCATTGCCCGCCGGGAACGGCGACGCGTTCCCGTGGCGCGCCGCGGCGCATGGCGTGCTCTCGTTCTCCCTGTTCTTCATCATGGCCTCGCTCGTGCTCAGCGCGGACACGCTCGTCGTCAAGGCCGAACTGCCCGACCGCATGGCCGGCTACTACACGGGTGCGATGAATTTCGGCAAGACCACGTATTACCTGCTGCAGGCGTTCGCCGTCATCATCCTGCCGGTCGTCTCGCATCTCATCGCCGCATCGAGACGCGACGAGGCGGTCGCCAGCGCGCGTGGGCTGTTCCTGCTCGCGTTCGCGCTCGTCGCGCCGATGGCCGTGACGATCTCGGCCACCGCCCCCGACCTGCTCGCCGCGTTCTATTCGGACCGTTACGTGGTCGCCGCGCCGGCGCTGTCATGCCTGGCGTTCTCCAGCTTCTTCATGGGGATCACGGTCATCCTCAACATGACGCTCAACGCGGAGCGGGACACGCGGTTCTCCGACCTGCTTTCGCTCGTCTGCCTGCCCGTCGTCCTCGCCGTGTTCGTCCTCGCCGCCAAGGCCGGCGGCATCACCGCCCTGGCTGCCGCCAGCATGGCGTGCACGGCGCTCATCATGGTGGTCTCCTATGCCGAGACGCGCAGACGGTTCGGCGACGTGATGGGCCGCAAGGCGTGGAGGGCCGTGGCGTGCGACGCCGCGCTGTGGGTCGTCATGTCCCTGCTCTCGCGGGTGCTCGACGTGGGGAGCTTCCTCACGCTCATGCTGCTGTACGCGGCGTTGTACGCCGCATTCGTCGCCCTGCTCATACCGCTGGGCGTCCTCGAACCGGCCCGGATCAGGGCGATGCTGACGCAACGGGACCGGACCCCGGACGGGGCCGCGGCCAACGGGAAGGATGGCAACTGATGCACGTATTCGTCCAGATACCCTGCCTCAACGAGGCCGGGACGCTGCCGCTCGTCATGGAGCGCATGCCGAAACGCATTCCGGGCGTCGACGAGCTCGACGTGATGATCATCGACGACGGCTGCACCGACGACACCGTCGCGGTGGCCAGACGGCTCGGCATCCGGCACATCGTACGGCACAACGGCACGATGGGACTGGCCCGCGCGTTCCGGGACGGTGTCGACTACGCGCTCAAACACGGCGCCGACATCGTCGTCAACACGGACGGCGACAACCAATACCCGTCCGAACGGATCGGCGACCTCGTCCGCCCCATCATCGAAGGGCGCGCCGACATCGTCGTCGGCGACCGGCAGACCGCCACCATCAAGGAGTTCAGCCCGTTCAAACGCCTCATGCAGCGTTTCGGCTCATGGGTGGTCAACCGCGCCGCCGGCACCCACATCCCCGACGCGGCCAGCGGGTTCCGCGCCTATTCGAAACGCTCGCTGCTCCAACTCAACATCCTCACCGAATTCAGCTACTGCATGGAGACGATCATCCAGGCCGGATACAAGCGCATCGCCATCACCTCCGTGCCCATCGTCACCAACCCCAAGACGCGCAGATCCCGCCTGTTCCACAACATCTTCGAACACATGGGCAAATCGGCGGGCGCCATCATCCGCAGCTTCCTCATGTTCCGCGCCCACTCCGTGTTCACCTGGTCCGCGGCCGTCCCCGGCATCGCCGCGGCCGTCATCTTCATCCGCTACCTGCTCTTCTACTTCGCCGGACAAGGGCACGGCCACACGCAGTCGCTGCTGCTCGGCGTCATGCTCTTCATCTGGATGGTCGTATCCCTGCTGCTGCTCATCGTCTCCGAAGTGATGCGCGCCCAGCGCAGACTCCAGGAGGACGAGCTCGAACGCATCAAGGAGATCGAATATTCGCCGGCCTCCCGAGGACTCTGGCAGCACGTCACCACCGTGCGCGACGCCGCGCACGACGCCGCGCACGACGCCGCCGACGTCGTCGCGGAAAGGACCGGCGAAACGGGGGAGACGGCATGGGGAACGAAGTGAACCGGACATCGGACCGGCAACCCATGCCAAGACGACGCCGATGGACGCGCGCCCTCGGACGCACGCCATGGTCGCGGCCCATCGCCATCGCCGCAATCGTCATCCTCCTGCTGGAACTGTTCGTCTTCAACCTGCCGTTCTGGCAGACGCTCGGTACGCGACCCACCCAGGCGCATGACGAAGGCGTCGGCAACGGCCTCGCCGTCGAACAGGGGAAAGTGGCCATCGTCACCGACCCGGAACACGCATGGCGCGACATCTCCGCCGACGAACCCATCGACTACCTCTACATCGACCACGCCGCCGCGGAACGCCCCCGCCAGGACGACGCCGTACGCTGGCAGGTGTCCACGATGAAACCCACCGACTCCGGCTGGTACGACGCCAACGCGGACGTCGGCTATTCACCGTCCGCGGAGTATTCGCGCTACCAGCGCATCGGCGACGGCTCCACGCACGTGCGTCTGCGCTACCAAATGGCCAAAGGCGCGGTCATCCCATACAACACGATCACCGTCAACCCCCGCATACCGATGCGGTTCAGCCCCATCCGCCTCACCGTCGAAATCCTGACCGCACTGCTCGTCATCATGTTCAGACCCGCCTCGCCGCTGTACCGCAGACGGCTCGCACTCCACCGGCGCGCATGCCTCGTCCCCGTCGCCGTCTGCGCCGCGATCACCTGCATCCTGCCGCTTGCCCTGTTCGCCATGGCCGCGCCACAGGAAAGCCCCGACCCCGTGTATTGGGACACCTTCGCCTCCTACCAGGCCACCGACCAATACCAGCGTCTCGCCGACGCGATCCTCCACGGCAGAACATGGCTCGACTATCCGGTCAACGGCGCGCTCGCCGCCATGGACAACCCGTACGACACCCGCCTGCGCACCCTGACCGCGTTGAACCACCCCGATACGCCGGTCTACTTCGACGTGGCGTTCCATGACGGACGATACTACTCGTATTTCGGCGTACTGCCCGCGCTGCTGCTGTTCGCCCCGTTCAAGGCCCTCACCGGCATGCGGCTGCCGACGAACGCCGGCGTCGCGATCGCCGTGCTGATGGCCGGCGTCGCCACGGCGCTGCTCTGCATCCAATTGGCCCGGCTCCTCGGCCGACGCCGTCCGGTCTCGCTCGGCGCCGCCATGCTCGGCATGACCGCGATGATGTTCGGCAACGGCATCGCGATGCTCGTCCAGCTCGGCCTGTTCTATCAGATCCCGCAGGAGATGGCCGTCGCGTTCGCCGCGTTCGGTCTTTCGCTGTGGATCGAGGCGAAGCTGCGGGGCCTGGAACGTCATCTGCCGCTGCTCGCCGCGGGTTCGGCGTGCATGGCGTTGACCATAGCGAGCAGGCCGCAGGTCATCCTCGCCACGCTCGTCGCGATCCCGCTGTTCTCCGACGAGATCCGCACGCTGTGGACGCGGGGCCTGCGCAGCCTGCGCGCCGCACGGCATGAAGCGGTGGTGTGGGCGTGGGCCGTCCTGCCGTATCTTGCGGTCTTCCTGCCGCAGTTCGCATACAACCGGGCGCGGTTCGGCAAATTCACCGATTTCGGCGCGACGTACAATCTCACCGGATACGACATGCCCCATGCGGATGCGCCGCTCACCCAGTACCTCTCGTTCGTGTTCCAGTATCTGTTCCAGCCGCCGAACCTGACCTCGCATTTCCCGTTCGTCCAGCCGCAGACCGTCCCGTTGACCACGTGGCGCAGCGAGCATCCGATGTTCGGCGGCTGGCTGTTCACCGCGGCGCCGTTCGCGCTGCTCCTGTTCACGGTGCTCGTGTGGCGTTTCGCGCTTCGTCGTCTCGCCGCGACGCGTCTCGTCGTCGGCGCGTCGGCGGCATTCGCGCTGACGTTCGTCATCGACGCGCGCGTCACGGGCGTGGACTTCCGTTATGAGATCGACTTCGGGTTCATGATCATGATCGCCGTGCTCGTCCTCCTGTACGCGGTCGACGCCGCGTTGAACGCGCCGGCGGATGTGGGGGAGATGTCGAAGATGGGGGAGACGGGAAGTCCGGTGGAGGCGGCCGGTCCGTTGCTCCGGCGGGAGGTTGGCTTGCGGGAGGTCAGTTTGCGGGATGCCGATTGGAGGGATGTCGCGCGGCGTCTCACGTTCGGATGGTTCGCCGCCGGCGTCGTGGCCGCGTTCCTGTTCCTCGTGTGCAAGCAGTTCGCCTCGGGCATGAACATGCCGGTCGCCGTCTGGTGGGATACGGCATCCTGGTTCGTGTTCATGTGAGCGTCTCCCGGCTCACCGTTCGGCGTCGAAGCTGATGGTGAGGGTGCGGCCCATGCCGTGGGCGAGCGCCTCCAGCGTCTTGAACGACGGGTTGATGTGCGCCTGTTCGATGCGTTGGATGGTGATGCGTGAGACGCCGGTCGCGTCGGCCAGCTGCTGCTGCGTCATGCCGATCTCCTTGCGCGCCTTGAGGAGCGCGGCGCCCACCTCCGGGTAGATGCGTGGTTTGTCGGATGCGGTCGTGTTGCCGTTGGTCATGGGGGTTCTCCTCTCACACGGTGCCGGTGCCGGCGTTGATGTTGAACGTGGGGCCGGAGACCGGGGCGAGCAGCACGCGGCCGACGCCGCGGTACACGTTCACCAGGCCTTCGCCGCTCGCGGCGGAGCCGATCAGCGTTTTGCCGGAGCGTTCCACCGTGAACTGCAGGCCGCTGGTCCACGCGATGGCGAAGTTGCCGTCGATCTTCAGTTCGTCGTTCTCCAGGTCGACGGTGATGAGTTCGGACGAGGGGACGGGGGATTCCAACGCGACCGTGCCTTGTCCTTCAAGCGCGAGGTTGAACAGTCCCTCGCCGCCGGCGACCATCGCGCTCGGACGCGACACCATCACCGCACGCTGCCGTACGGTGGACGCGCACGCGTAGAACAGGCCGTCGTTGACGGTCATCGAACCGCCCATCTGCGCCGGGTCGATGAGCAGGATGTGCCGGTACGTGGGTTCGAGCACCAGCGTGCCGATGCCCTGGTATTCGGGTTTGACCGCCGACTCCTTGGTCACGGCGCCGCGCGCCATCTTGCCGATGAAATCGCCCACGCCCTTGACTCCCGTGGTGGCCTGGATGTGGCCTGCGGTCCACTGCATGGCGCCCGCCTGCACGGTGATGCCGGTCTTGCCGTCGAGCGTGCACACCACCTGACGGCGGCGCACGTTCATCTCGGACGCGAAATACGCGCCCGCCGCGCCCCCGTAGTCGACGGACAGGTCGCGTTTCCATTCGATGACTTGGAACGGCCCCTGCCTCGCGACGATGGCGACGTCGTCGTTGTCGGTGAAGTTGTAGATGCGCATGGCAGCTCCTTTGCCGTGACGGTTCATGATGCGGGGGATTCCGCTCGCACACCAACATACCTCATCGCCGCACGAACCGGCCTGTGGCCCGTGACCGCATGGAGCGTGCCTTCCGGCAACATCCATCGCATCTGGCCCGGCCAGACCGTCACTTACCGCGGCAGCAGCGTGCCGACCGCGAGTACTGGCACCGGTACGCGGATCCACGTCGTGAGAAGCGGCGAGACGCTGAGCGGTATCTTCGACACTTCCGGCTGGCAGCGCGTCGCACAGCTCAACAATCTCAGGAACCCGAACCTAAGCTACCCCGGACAACAGCTGCGCTACTAGACGCGTGCCGTCCGTCTGCGGCCTTCGGCACCGCGCCGAAGGCCGCCACTCCCATACCCAAACCAACCTAAGGAGAAGATTCATGGATATTTCCGCAGCGACCACCCTCGCCGCCGGCATCGTCGCCCTCGTCGCACCTGCCTTGGTGCAGGCGTTCAAGAAGTACATCCCCGCCGACTACGTGGGCCTGACCAGCCTCGGCGTGAGCATCCTGCTCGGCGTCATCGGCGTCGCACAGGCCGTCTACACCTTGGTGAACCAAGCGTTCAACGGCAAGCTCAGCAAAGACCATGAAGCCGAATACACTCAATGATTTAAGCCCGTCTCGTGTTGCCATGCACGAGACAGGCTTTTTCTTGTGTGGGAACCAACCTAAAGGTTATTTAGTATCCATCCCGAATCCCTTGTTCACAGGATCGTCGGTTTTTCTTCGGCGGCTCGACGGAGTTGGTCCGATGCTGGTTGATTCAGGAAGGCAAGCTGGTGTTGTCAGTTCCATCCACCGACGAGTTCGAGGCAGCAGTGGCCCGTCACCGAGTGTCCTCGGTAGGTGCCGACCACTTGACTTGCGCCTTCGTATTTGCGTCCTGAGGGGTTCGGCGAAGCGATTTCCTGTTCGTCCATGATGGATGTGACGGTGAGTTTCGCTTCCCATTCGGGGATGGAGATAGTCCATCCGGTTGGGTATTTCATGCCGGTCACGGGGCTTTCCCACACGTTGAAGGAGTCGTCGACCATCGGATCCACGCCGGCGGAAGATTGGGTGCCGTCCTCGTGCAGGACGCTGGCCCAGCAATGTTCGCTGCCGGTGGCCAGTTCGGTTACACCCCATAGGCTGATCACGTCGGGATCGTTGTCGAAGCAGAGGTTCATCCACAGCCATTTGCAGTTGTAGCCGTCCTTGAGGCTTCTGCCTTTGGGCATGCCGGCGAACTGACGGTCCATCCATACCATCCCCTCCACCTCGTGGCGCTGGCCGTCGAGAGTGATGACGCCTTTGGCGGCCATGTGCGGGAACGAGTATTGGTAGTTGGCCACTCCGGCGATCTGGAAGTAGCCGGTACCGAGACTGTAGAGTGGGTATCCGGTGCCGTGCAGGTCGAGGTAGATGGATCCGTCCGGCATGGCCGATGCGATGCGCATGTTGTCGAGGTCGCCTTCGATGACGTCCTTGTCGGTGTGGATGTGCAGTCCCTGGCCTGCGACTTGTCCTCGCCTGACCTTGTAAAAGCGGTCTTCGTGACGGTAGATGCGTCCGGTCTCATCGGTGATGGACAGCACGCTGTTGATCATGCGCACCGGCAGGTATTTGGAGAGCTGCAGGACGCTGACGTGGTACATGAAGTCAAGGGTGTGGCCGCCCGTCTCGAAATGACCGACCCAGAACCATGAGTTGCCGGCTTTGTCGGTGCGTATGAATGTGTCTTGGATGGGATCCACCAGCGGTTCGGTGCCGTGGTGGAAGGTGCGGATGTTGTGGGTCAGCGAGTTGTTCGTGGTGTTCATCATGTCTCGTTTCGTTTTGGTTCCGTGTTGTCTGTTGATGCGTTGTCGTTTCGGTCACTGTCCGACGAGAGTCCGTTTCGTCGTGCCTCGGTGCGTTCGAGTCGCCAGAAGCGCCGTGATGAGGGCGGCCGCGAGGATGACTGCGATGGCGGCGAATGCCAGCGTCGAGCCGAGTATGGATTGCGCGTGTCCGGTGGCGGTGGGCGCGAGGGTGGTGGACAGCGCGGAGATGGATACGATGAGGGCTGTGCCCATCGAGGAGGCGATCTGTCCGACGGTGTTGGTCACGCTTTGCGCGTGTCCGATGTTTTCGTTGTCGAGCGCGTTGATGCCCCAGGTGTTCACCGGGGTCATGGCGAACATGAGTCCCGTGTAGAGCACGGTGTAGGCGCATGCCGTGAGGATAACCGAGGCGTCCGCGCCGAGCAGAGCCATGAGCACGCCGCCGATGGTCATGACCGTCAGGCCGGGCAGGGCGACCTTGCGGATGCCGTATTTGTCGAACATGCGGCCCGAGACGATGCCGCAGCATGCGCCGATGAGGGCGCCGGGAAGCACGGCGAGCCCGCTGGCGGTGGCGGATGCGCCGAGCACGGTCTGGATGAACATCGGCACCATGACGTTGCAACCCATGAGGGCCGCCTGCATGCATGCCACGATGATCACCGAATGCGCGTAGGTGCGGTTGGCGAGGATTCCGACGCGCAGCATCGGTTCCTTCGCCTTGAGCTGTCGGCGCACGAACACGGCCACGAGCAGCACGCCGACGACGATCAGCGAGACGGTGAGCATCATGTTGCCGGTGGACGTGAACGTGGACAGCCCGTACAACAGGCATGCCAGACCGACCGAGGAGAGCAGCACGGAGACAAGGTCGAACGCACCCGGTTGGAAGCCGTCGAAGTTACGCAGGTAGACGGCGGCCAACGCGATGACGATCAGCGAGACTGCCGCCATGATGACGAACAGCGTGCGCCAGCCGAACGAGTCGATGATCACGCCGGAGACGGACGGGCCGAGCGCCGGGGCGAAACCGACGACGAGTCCTGTGATGCCCATTGCCGTACCGCGGCTTTCCTTGGGGAATACGAGCAGGATCACCGCGGTGACCATCGGCATGATCGCGCCGGTGCACAGGGCCTGCAGCACCCGGCCGACCATGAGCAGGGGGAAGATCGACGCGAATGCGGCGACGAGACTGCCGGCCGCGAACAATGAGATGCATCCAATGAACAGCCTGCGGGTGGAGAAACGCCCCATGAGGAACGCGGCGAGCGGGATGACCATCGCCTCGACCAGAGAATAGCCGCTGGACAGCCACTGAACGGTGGTGGAATCCACCCCGAGGTCCTTCATGATGGACGGCAGCGCCGGCGTGACCACCGACATGTTGAGCACGGCCAGCAATGTGCCCATGAGCAGCACGATGACCATGATCCATTGTTTTCTGTTGATGCCAAGTTTCACAATAACACTCCGATAAGCAATAGTTATTGATTATTCAACGAGCATCAATTATTATCGAAACGCAACGGATGACAACCACCGATATGCGACATTTCTCGCTTATTCGACGATTCGCCTGAATCGTCGAACAACCCACGGCTTATGGGACGGAGCGGGAATGACGCTACCGGCAGAGCGAAAGGAGCATGGTGACCGATCTGCGCATCGTCAAAACCCGCAAGGCAATCCGCGAGGCGTTCCTGCGCCTACGGGCATCAGGAGTTCCGGTCTCGAAGGTCAAGGTCAAGGGCATCTGCGACCTTGCGCTCGTCAACCCGAGCACGTTCTACAAGCATTACCTCGACGTATACGACCTCAACGACAAGCTTGAGGACGAGACCATCGACGCGATGCTGGAGCATTACCCCGACAAGGACAAGATCCTGTCCGATCCACCCGCATTCCTCAATGGCTGGAGGCCGGCCATCGACAGCCAGATCGACGATCTGCGCGTCCTGTTCGCAGGCCGCCCCGAAGCCATGTTCCGCAAAATCGAATCGACGCTCGTCGAACGTTACTCCGCCCGAGCAGCGAACGAACGCGAGCGCATCGCCGCCGTCTTCTCCATCGCCGGGGCCCTCCACTCGCTTGGCCTGCTCAAGCTGGAAGGCGGACAAAGCGACGACGAGATCATCGCGGCGGTCGTCGAAAACCTCAACGCCATTGCCGCTCGGATCCCCGACGGACGATAACGAACACCCCCTATACGAATCAACGGCATCATCACACGGATACTCTTTAATCATCTAGTCGATCATCATGGAACAGATAACAGAACGTCATCTCATCCCCTCGTCGGCATCGCGATTTGCCGCATCGATACTGACCGCGCTGGTCTTCGTCGTCGCGCTGAATCTGCGAGCCCCGCTCGCATCCGTCGGCCCGCTGCTGCCACGGATAGGGGCGTCCGAACATCTCAACGCGACGATGTAGGGTCTGCTCGCCTCGTTGCCTATCCTCGCGTTCGCCGCCGTCTCCCCGATGGCGCACCGGGCCGCCGGACGCATCGGCATCGAACGCACCGTGCTGGCCGCGATGGTGTTCCTGACGCTCGGCATTGTGATCCGTTCGGCATGCGGCACCATCGGACTGTAGGCCGGCACGTTCGTCATCGGTTGCTCGATCGCGGTGGGCAACGTTCTGGTGCCGGCCATAGTCAAACGCGATTACCCCGGTCACGCATCACTTGCCACCGGCATGTACTCCGCATACATGACCGGCATGGCCGCGTTCGCCTCGGCCGTGACATTGCCCCTGTCCGATGCGATCGGGCGGCGGGGCACGCTCGGCATCTGGGCCATTCCCGCCGGAATCGTCACGCTGCTGTAGCTGTGGCGTTCGCGGGTGAACGCGCCAAGGACGGCCGTGGGCGCGGGAACCGTCGCAGGCTCGGACCCGGAGCGCCGTCGCACCCGCATAGCCATCGTCTCTGCGGCGTTCAGGCACAACATCGGGTCGGGAATGAACCCGCTCACGGTCGTCGCCTCGGGGATTCCACGATGAACGAAGGATTCGGCCGACGAGGCATACGAGAAGGCGTACGCGATGATGCGCCGACTCGGCATCGCATATCTGACCGGCAAACAGTGGCGCAACCTGTCCGAAGGCGAGCGCACGAGGGTGATGATCTCCCGCGCGCTCGTCTCGCCGGCGGATCTCCTGATCTTCGATGAACCGACCACTGGCCTTGATCTGGGTGGCCGTGAAACGGTGTTGCGAGAACTGTCGGCGCTGGCCTCGCGAGGGGACGAGCGCACGATGCTACTCGTCACGCATCGGGTGGAGGACATCCCCGCCGGATTCGACCATATCGCGATGATGGGCCGAATGATGGAACACGAGTGCATGACATACCTCGACACGCATCCGCGCATCTACGCCACACTTGACGGCAACACGACACCGGGAACCATCACGTTCACCGGACCACTTGACGAAGGACTTACCGACGAACGTCTCGAATCGATGTTCGGCGTCCCCGCTACACGTAGAGCGAACCGGGCAGCGATGAAGGGCCTCGCACCGGCTGCGTTTCGCATGAGCGGTCCGAATGAATGCCTCGTCGCCGGTTCCAGTGCTCCTCAGTCGTTCCGTCTCATTTGACTGGGGAACACTGGTGCCGTTGTGGACACAACCGGGACACAATGACCGCGGAGAACAGCGAAATCAATGGCAAACAGCGAATCTCGTAAATATCACCAAAACGGCGTCATTGCAACGAAAACGAGCTTAACGAAGTTCACGATAATCAGCGAAGCGACCCTTCAAAATAACAAGGGGCTACTCAGTCATCAACTGTATTGTTGTAGGACATGATTGCTGGGATTCCCTAAGGCAGAGTTCTAACTGGATGATTGTTCGGAGGCTTGTGGAGGCTTGAGCACTGGGTGTTATTCCGGGAGAGCACCGGGGTTATTGCGGCTTGGTGCCACTGTGTTTTTCATCTGGATGTTCTGGTTCTTAGTCGAAGATTGACTCGTCCCGTCCCGGAATGCGCAGATTGCGCAGTTCTCCGTCACAGCGCTCGTGCCCGGCACGCATCATGTGCTGTTTTCGCGGACCTAATTCCGCGTCGCGCAGCATGCAGGTGCGGTCGCTCAGTTTGAAGTCACGGCGTTTGAAATGGTCGGTGCCGGACAGTGCGGGCCAATCGGGTCGGGTGGGGGGTGTTCCTATGTTTTTGTCAATTCCGTAGGGGGTTGATGTGTCGGGTTTTGTTTGGTTGTCGTGGGCGTGCTTCGCCTTGCCGGTGGCGGCTGGTGTGTTCGTTCTTCGTGGTGTTCAGGCGGCGAGGGTCGGTTCCTGGTAGAGGGTGCCGTTCTTGAGCATGCTGTAGATGACATCGCAGCGGCGTCGGGCGAGGCAGATGACGGCGGCGTTGTGGTGTTTTCCTTGTTCGCGTTTGCGGTTGTAGTAGGCGATGGAGGGCGGGTGCTTGGTGGACGCGACGAACGCGGATTGCCATAATG
>NZ_JAFEJX010000021.1:0-21178 GCF_018555635.1 Bifidobacterium sp. CP2
GGCGACCTGTAAACCATGCCCCGAGACACCCGTCAACCATGCCCCAGGACATGGCGTCAACCATGCCCAAGGACATGGCGTCAACCATGCCCCGAGACATGCGTCAACTATCCGCTGAGACTAGACAGTGTTTCCGGGGGTTGCAGGTGCTCCTTTGCGTCCGTTTCTATAGGATTGGGCGTGAGGGGTGCGTCCGACTGCCCGATTTCGTCCGTTTCTATAGAATCGGGCGTGAGGGGTGCGTCCGCCTGCCCAGTTGCGTCCGTTTCTATAGGATGTGGCGGAATCGTGGGTTGGTGGTTCTGTGGGATGTCCGTTTCTATAGGAAC
This sequence comes from Bifidobacterium sp. CP2, assembly GCF_018555635.1. NCBI lineage: Bacteria > Bacillati > Actinomycetota > Actinomycetes > Bifidobacteriales > Bifidobacteriaceae > Bifidobacterium > Bifidobacterium sp. CP2. The sequence continues at coordinate 330 of NZ_JAFEJX010000021.1, forward strand.
GGACGATGGGGTGCTCCGGAGGGCACGTGTTTCGTCCGTTTCTATAGGATTGGGCGCGAGGGGTGCGTTTGACTGCCCGGTTGCGTCCGTTTCTATAGAATCGGGCGTCTTCGACGGGCGCGAGACGTCCCTCCCGCTCCCTCCTGTAGGATGCGACGACGGGCGACGATACGGAACCGCCCGCGGTCCGGCATGACATGCCGGGCCGCGGGCGGTATACGGGCGTGTGCGCACACGTCAGAAGCTCAAGACCTCCACCAGACCGGTGTCGAGCTGATAACGGGCGCCGACGAGCATGAGCCGGTCCTCGGCCAAGGCGTTCTGGATGACCTCGCTGCGGGACACCAGATCCTCGATGGTGTGCGCCACATGCACGCGTTCGATGTCGTCCTGCGCCTCCAGCTCGGCTTCGCGCGCCTGCCAGACGGACAGGCCCACCGAACGCATGAGAATCGAATCGGATTCGAGGATGCGCTCATCCAACGAGTCCATGAGATCGGCGGCCTCGAGCGAATCGTCGGCGTCGGCGGTGGCCGCGTGGAGCATCTCGTCCAGCTGGTCCATCGCCAGATGCACGGCGCCGCAGCCCTGATGACCGAGCACTACGAGCAGGCTCACATGCAGCACGTCCACCGCGTATTCCAGCGAGGCGAGTACGCCGTCGTCCACGACCTGGCCGGCGGTGCGCACGTCGAACAGGTCGCCGAGGCCCTGGTCGAACACGATCTCCGGAGGCACGCGCGAATCCGCGCAGGCCAGCACGGCGGCGTCCGGGTTCTGCCGGTCGAGGAGCGATTCGCGCGTCTGCGCGTCCTGCCACGGGTGCTCCGGCTTGCCTTCCGCGAACCGCCGGTTGCCCGCCAGCATGCGGCTCCACGTGGCGTTCGCCGTGGACTCCTCTCCGTGAGCGTCATATGATTCCTGCGATGCCGTGCCGAGCGTCACGTCGTCGGTCATGTGCCCTCCTTGCCTTCGCGAGATGGGAAATTCGCCGATTCCATGATACGGGCGATGCGTCGTCCGTGCGATGCCGTCGGCCTTCCGTTCCGCTTCGGGCTCAGTTCGGTTCAGTTCGATTCGGCTCGGTTCAACGCCGGTTCAGTTCGGCTCAGTTCGGCTCGGCTCAGCGCCGGATGCGCTTGGAGACGACGTTGCTGACGCAGACCCGCAGCATGAGCGTGAAGACCACGACCATGGCCGCCAGTACGACGATATCGGTGCGGAACTGCGCGGCCGTCTGCCTCCACAGGTCGTCCTTGTCGAAGGTCGGCACCTTGTCCAGGCCGTACAGCAGCTTGTTGAGGCCGATGTCCGAGGCGGCCGCCGAGAATCCCCATCGTCCGGGGAACACCATCGCGACCTGTTCGAGACCGTCCCTTCCGGTCACCGGGATCATGCCGCCGGAGAACACCAGCTGCGCCATGACGAGGATGACCAGCAGCGGCATCGTCTGCTCCCCGGACTTCACCAGGGCCGAGCCGATCTCGCCGAGCATGGCGGAGGCCCATGCGGTCAGCCAGACCGCCAGGAACAATTCCGGTACGCCGGAATCGGTGAGCACGCCGCTATCCGGTCCGGGTTTGCCGAGCATGACCGCGGTGATGAGCATCGCCGCCTGCAGCAGCGTCTGGCATCCCATGACGATGAGTTTCGACAGCGTGTACGACGTGGGCGAGAGCCCCACCGCACGCTCCCTGTCGTAGATCGCCCGTTCGGAGATGATGTCCCTCACGGACAGCGCGGATCCCATGAAGCATGCGCCGAGGATCACCAGCGACAGCAGTTGGCTGGGTTCGGTGGCGGCATCCTTGAAATCGGGTTCGCCCAGACCGTGCGATCCGGGCACCACTAGGGACAGCAGGCCCAGCAGCAGCGGGAGCAGTAGGAGGAAGACGAGCAGCACCGGGTCGGCGGCGATGAGGTGGAGCTGTCTGGTCACCAACGTCAGCATCTGCCGGAACCGGAACGACCGCATGCGTTTGCCGTGTTCGTTGCGCCCGTTGGATCCGTTAGATGCGTCAGGTCCGCCGGACTTGCCGTTGCCGCTGTTTCCGTTATGCCCGCCGCGTGCGTCGCGTCCGTCAAAGGCGCTGCGCCCGTCGTGTCCGCCGCGTGGGGACGTCAGGCGTTTCGCCTGCTGCGTGAGCTGTTCCGTTTCGGTGATCGAGTACACGGTGTCCGGCGATTCGGTGACGTCGTTGAAGATGTCGGCCCAATCCTTGTCGCCGAACGCCTGCCGCATCTCGCCTGTGGTGCCGAAGAACGCGGGACGGCCTCCGGGGGCGAGCATGAGGACGTTGTCGCAGAGCCGGTCGATGTAGGACAGGGAGTGCGTCACGACGATGACCACGCGTCCCGCGTCGGCGAGCCGGCGCAGCATGGTCATGACCGTGAGGTCAAGGGCCGGATCGAGTCCCGAGGTGGGTTCGTCGAGGATGAGCAGCTCCGGTCCGGTGAGCAGCTCGATGGCGGTGGATACGCGTTTGCGCTGCCCGCCGGACAGCCGGTCTATGCGGTTGCGTCGCCGATCGGTGAGTTCCAGCTCCTGCAGGACGTTGTCGATGATTTCGGCGCGTTCGGCTTTGGTGGAGGCGGGAAGGCGCAGGCGTGCGGCGTATTCGAGCGCGGCGTCCACGGTGAGTTTGCGGTGCACGACGTCGTCCTGCGGGACGAAGCCGATGCGGCTGCGGAGCAGTTCGATGTTCCGGTGCACGTCGTAGCCGTCGAAGAGGACGTGCCCCTCCGAGGGCGTGCCGAGGCCGGCGACGATGGAGGTGAAGGTCGATTTGCCGGCGCCGGAGGGTCCGATGACCGCGGTGAGCGTGCCTTTGGCGAACACCGCGTTGACGCCGTCGAGCAGTCTGACGTTCTTGCCGACGACGAGACCGACGTTTTCGGCGATGACCGCCTCCGACGCCATGAACGGCGTGCGGTCGCAGAGGACGCCGTCATGGACGGTGAGGTCGGTGTTGCCGACGGTGACGGTATCGTCCGCCTCCAGCCATATCTTCGCCACCCGGCGGCCGTTCACGTAGGTGCCGTTGGCCGAATCGAGGTCGGTGAGCAGGATGCCGTTCGGCGTCGCCTCCAGGGAACAGTGACGGCGTGAGACGAGTCGGTCGTTGATGTGGATGACGCTCGAAGGGTCGCGTCCCAGGACGCCCGTCCGGTCGACGTTCGGATCGAAGCGGCCGAACACGCGTTGCGCCGGCATCCGTGACTCCAGAAGCTGCGCCTGGGGGCTGCCCGCCATGACCGTCCCGTAGAGGTTGGCGTTCCGAGTGCGCGGCAGGGGAATCGGCCGTGCCTGAGGCAACGGCGCCGGTACCGGCTGGCGTCCGGCGCCTGCGATGGCGGAGGTGGGGGCGTTCGGCGTCATGTTGTGGATGGCGTGCCGTGCCGTCGGCGGCTTGGGGACGGTGTCCGCCGGCAGGGGGATCGGCTGTGCCGGCGGCAGCTGCGTCGGTGCCGGCACCGGTGCCGACGCGACAGCCGGCGGGTTCGGGTTCGGGGTCGGCTGCCGCAGAGGCGTGCAGGTGATGGCCACGTTGCGCGACAGCGAAATGGTGGTGGGCGATTCGATCAGGATTCTTGTGACATGCACACCGTTGACGAACATGCCGTTGGCGCTGCCCAGATCCTCCAGCACCCAGCCTTCGTGCGTCAGGGTCGCCCGCGCGTGATGGTGCGAGATGTGAGGGTCGTCGATGACGATGTCGCAGTCCGGCGCGCGGCCGATGGTCGCGCCGTGCGCCGGCGTGACGGTGTATGCGGTGGCTCCGGCGTGGACGATGAGCATGGACGACGGCATGGTTCGACTACTCCCTGTCTCCTCTTTCGGACTCTGCTCTCTCGGCATATGAGCGTAGCGTGACCTCTGCAGAGACGGGTCGTGCCGCGTGTGCGGCCGCTGTGATGCGATTCATATCCGCTGTGGGCGTGCCCGCGGCGCCGCGCACGGGACGAATGGATAGGATGGGCCATAGGGTCCGAACCCGTCGGGCCGTCATGAACGAGTCATGAATGACAGTAAGGAACGATGATGACGCTTCTGCAGCATGAGATCACCGATTTCAAGGTCCAGGCATTCCAGAACGGCGAATTCAAGGAAGTGACCAAGGAGGACGTGCTCGGCCACTGGTCCGTGTTCTTCTTCTACCCGGCCGACTTCACCTTCGTGTGCCCCACCGAGCTCGAGGACCTCGCCAACAAGTACGACGAGTTCAAGAAGATCGGCTGCGAGATCTACTCCGTGTCCTGCGACACCCACTTCGTGCACAAGGCGTGGCATGACGCCAGCGAGAAGATCGCGAAGATCCAGTACCCGATGCTTGCCGACCCCACCGCCCTGCTCGCCCGCGACCTCGACACCTACAACGAGGCCGACGGTATGGCCGAGCGCGGCGACTTCATCGTGAACCCGGAAGGCAAGGTCGTGGCCTACGAGGTCACCTCCTCCAACGTGGGCCGCAACGCCGACGAGCTGCTGCGCCGCGTCCAGGCCTCCCAGTTCGTGTACGAGCACGGCGATCAGGTCTGCCCGGCCAACTGGACCCCGGGCGAGGAGACCATCGAGCCGAGCCTCGACCTCGTCGGCCAGCTGTGACCGGACCGAACGGATCGATCGGATCATGACGACGATGGGCTCCCTCGACCGAGGGAGCCCATCGTGTCGTAAGGAGCCTTCGTAAGGAGCTTTCATGACGCAACAATCCACCCAGAACGACCTGTACGACGTCGTCGTCATCGGCGGCGGCCCCGCCGGACTCACCGCCGGACTGTACCTCGCGCGCGCCCGCTATCGCGTGCTTGTCCTCGAAAAGGACGATTTCGGCGGACAGATCACCATCACCAACGAGGTCGTGAACTATCCGGGCGTCGGCCGCACCACCGGCCGCGCGCTCACCGCCACGATGCGCGAGCAGGCGAAGGACTTCGGCGCCGAATTCCTCTCCGCCGAAGCCACCGGACTCGACGTCGACGGCGACGTCAAGACCGTGCACACCACGCGCGGCGACCTGAAGACCTTCGGCATCCTCATCGCCACCGGCGCCTCGCCGCGCAAGCTCGGCTTCGAAGGCGAGGCCGAATACGCGGGCCGCGGCGTGGCCTACTGTGCCACCTGCGACGGCGAGTTCTTCACCGGCAAGGAGGTGCTCGTGGTCGGCGGCGGGTTCGCCGCGGCCGAGGAGAGCGTGTTCCTCACCAAGTACGCCTCCAAGGTCACCGTGCTCGTGCGCGAGGACGACTTCACCTGCGACGCGTCGGTCGCCGCCGAGGCGAAGCGCAACCCGAAGATCGACGTGCGCTACGGCGTCGAACTCAAGGGCGTCACCGCCGGTCAGGGCGGCCTGCGCGAGGCGACGATCCTGACGCGTGCGACCGGCGCGATCGAAACGTGGAAGCCGGCCGACGGCGGCACGTTCGGTGTGTTCGTCTTCGCCGGCTACGTGCCGGCCACGTCGCTCGTGAAGGGCGTCGTCGAACTCGACGACCACGGCTACGTCGTCACGCACGGCTACCTCGAGACGAGCGTGCCGGGCGTGTACGCGGCCGGCGACCTGCGCGTCAAGAACCTGCGTCAGGTCGTCACCGCGACGGCCGACGGCGCGATCGCTGCCGTCGAACTGGAACGGTACGCCAAGTCGATGAGCGAGAAGACGGGACTGGTGCCGCCTCGCCCGACCGCCTCCGCCTACGAACAGGAGGAGGCCGCCGCGGCGACGTCGGCCGCGTCGGGCGCCGGCGCCGCCGGCACGTCGCCCGCCCCCGCGCCCGTCAAGCGCAGCGCCGATGCCGCCGCCGCGAAGGCCGCGTCGCAGCGCAAGCCGGGCGAGCGGTTCTCCGCCGCCGTCAAGCAGCAGCTCGGCGTGGTGTTCGGGCGTATGACCCGTCCGGTCACGCTCGCCCTGGAACTCGACGACACCCCGCTTTCCGCGGAATTGCAGGGATTCGTCGGTGAGATGGTCGCGCTGTCCGGTGGCAGGCTGAATTCGGTGGCCGTGGATGCGGCCGGTTTGGTCACGGCGATCGACGGCTCGTCCGCGCCGGCCGGTCTGGTCGTCGGCGAGCCGTTGGAGATCGTCGCTGCGGCGGGTGGTGCCGGCGACGGCGACGCCGCGCTGCCGACGTACGGCACGCTCGACGACACCGGTCGCGCCGAATTCGACCCCGCCGGCCTCATGCCGGTCGCGCGTCCGTGCGTGCGGCTGTGCGTCGCCGACGATGGCACGGATGGCGGACGTCTGGTCTTCACCGGGCTTGCGTTCCATGGCGTGCCGTCCGGCCACGAGTTCAACTCGTTCGTGCTGGGCCTGTACAACGCGGCCGGCCCCGGCCAGCCGTTGGACGCCGACCTGCGTGAGCGCGCCGAGGCGATTTCGACGCCGACCGACGTGATGATCCTCGTGTCCCTCACCTGCACGATGTGCCCGGAGACCGTGCTCGCCTCCCAGCGCATCGCCTCGCTCAATCCGAACGTGCGCGCCGAGGCCTACGACGTCTCGCACTTCCCGGAGTTGCGCGACCAGTACGGCGCGATGAGCGTGCCCTGCATCGTCATCAACCGCGGCGGTGCGGCCGGCGACGGCGGCGAGCAGAAGGTCGAGTTCGGCAAGAAGAACATCGCGCAGATGCTTGACCTGCTCGGCGCCTGAGCAGGGAACGAAGCGGTTCCCGTCAAGTGCGGCCGCCCTGTTGCGCCGGAAAGCTTCCCGGCGAAACAGGACGGCCGCGTCGTACCGGGGTTGCTTCGCCGCCAAGTCTGATGCCGAATCCGGTGTCAGGTACGCGAATGGGTGCGCAAGTGGGGGATGCGCCCTAAAACACGGGCGAAACACGCGCCGATTTGTGGCTTTTGCAAGTATCGGCGCGGGTAAAACGGCCCGTTCCGACCCGTGCGTACACTAGTCAAGGATAGAAAGGGATGACTATGAGCGTTCTCGACCGTTTTGAGAAAAGCGTGGAAGGCGCAGTGAACGGAGTGTTCTCCAAGTTCGGCTCCAAGGAACTGCAGCCCGTCGACCTGTCCAGCGCCCTTGAGCGCGAGATCGACAACGAGGCCATGCCGGTGGGCCGCGACCGCACGGTCGCCCCGAACGAATACCGCTTCAAGCTGAGCACTCCGGACTTCGACCGCATCGAGCAGTGGGGCAGCGAGACGCTGGCCGACGAGCTGGCGGACAACCTCACGAACTACGCGCGCACCCAGCACTACGCGTTCGTGGGCCCGGTGGTCGTGATCTTCGAAGAGGACCTCGGCCTGACCAAGGGCAGCTTCAAGCTCACCTCCGCCTCCGTGCAGGGCAACGCGGTGCCCGTCACCACGCCCACGCAGAGCCAAGACAGCCCGCTGCTGGAGATCAACGGCAGCCAGTATCTGCTCACCAAGGAGAAGACCATCATCGGCCGCGGCTCCGGCTGCGACATCGTCATCGACGATCCGGGCATCTCCCGTAAGCATCTGGAAATCGACATCACCCCCAACGGCGTCATCGCCCGCGACCTGGGCTCCACGAACGGCACGTACGTGGAGGGCCATCAGGTCCCGGCCGCCACGCTGCTGGACGGCAACACCATCACCATCGGCCGTACGCGCATCCTTTACTGGGCCTCCTCCCAGGAGCAGGAGTAACGCGCGCGCCGCGTCGTAAGGTCGACCCAGCATGACCGAACTGACATTCGCGCTGCTCAAGTACGGGTTCCTGATTCTGCTGTGGGTGTTCGCATGGTTCGCCATCCGTTCCCTGCACAAGGACATCAGCTCCTTCAGCCCGCGCCCTTCACGCGCACGCCGCCGCAAGGACCGGCATGCCGCGCGCCGTTCCTCCGCCAAACCGGCCGTGCCGGTGACGGAGGGCGCGCCCGTGCATGCGCCGGCCAGGGAGCGGCATCGTGCCCGCGGCAACGCCCGTCCGGCTTCCGCCGCGCCCGCCGCCGCGGGAGGCCCATCGCTGCTGGTCATCATCGACGGCCCGTTGGCCGGCTCGTCCGTGCCGCTCACCGGTGAGACCATCACGCTGGGACGCGCCGCTTCGAACACCGTGGTGCTGGATGACGAGTTCGTCTCCTCGCATCACGCACGCATCTATCAGGACCCGACGTCGGGCCAGTGGGCCATCGAGGACCTCGGCTCCACGAACGGCACCGTCGTCAACGGCCAGCGTCTGGCCGCGCCAACCGTACTTCCCGCCCGCATGCCCGTGCGCATCGGCGCCACGACCTTCGAGCTGAGGTGATGAACCGATGAGCTCCTCCGATGACCAGCCGACCACTCCGTTGCAGCAGTCGGCCCCCAGCGATTTCGACGATTTCAACGATTTCGCCGCCGACGACGACGGCGAGACCGTCCTTTCCTCCGGTGCCGGCCTCGCCGCGGCGAACGCCGCGGCCGCCGTGCGGGACCCGCAGGACGCGCAGGCCACGCAGGCCCTGTCACGCCGTCTGTTCCTGTACTCCACCACCGTGTCCGACGTGGGCACCCAGCGTGCGAACAATCAGGATTCGTCGTTCGCGGGCGAGCATTTCGTGGCGATCTGCGACGGCATGGGCGGTCATGCCGGCGGCGACACCGCCTCCACCATCGCCATCCGCTCCCTCGCGCATATCGAACGCGACGACGTGACCGACGACGTCGGCACGATCGCCTCGATGATGGTCACGTCCGTGATGGCCGCGGACGACGCGATCGTGGGCAAGGCCCGCCGGGAGTCCGGTCTGGGAGGCATGGGCACGACCGTCACCGCGGTGGCGCTCGTCTCCGATTGGTGGGTGCTCGCGCACATCGGCGACTCCCGCGCCTATCTGCTGCGCGACGGCGTGCTCAGCCGCGCCACGCAGGACCACAGCCTGGTGCAGCATCTCGTCGACATGGGCCGCATCACCCCATCGGAGGCGAAGACCCATCCGCAGAAGAACATGGTGATGCGTGTGATCGGCGACTTCGACATCGACCCCCACCCGGACGTGGCCATCCTCAAGGCGCACCCGGCGGACCGTTGGCTGCTGTGCTCCGACGGCCTGTGCGGCGTGCTTGAGGACTCGACCATCGCCGAGGTGATGAGCCAGCTGTCCGATCCGGGCGAATGCGCCCAGCAGCTGGTCGGCATGGCCCTGCGCGCCGGCAGCACCGACAACGTCACCGCGGTGATCGCGGACGCCACGCTCGCGCTCGACGCGCACGCGTTCGAACTGCCTCATCAGACGCCGCTCGTCGGCGGCGCGGCCAGCGCCAGCCTCGAACCCATCGCGGACATCGTCAACGAGCCGGTGGCCACCGCCCCGGCGTTGCGCGACCTCAATTCGCCGGCCGTGCGCGCGGCGGCGCTCAGCCAGTCGCCCAAGGAGCAGCAGCGCGAGAAGCAGCGTGCCGAGGCGCCGCGCGTGGTCCAGCCTTCGCAGGTGCGCGAGGAGAACGGCGAACGCCACAATCCGGACACCGGCGAGATTCCGGTGGTGCAGAAGTCGGACGGTGTCGTCACCGCCGATCCGAACGATCCCGAAGTGGCGAAGGCCATCCATGAGGAGCGGGCTGAGGCGCAGAAGACCGCGCGCAGCCGTCGCCGCCACAAGCGCATCGGCGTCATCGTGACGATTCTGGCCATTCTGGCCGTGCTCGCGGGCGGCGTGTACGCCGCGTACCGGTACAGCCAGTCGAAGTACTACGTGGGCGAGGCCGAGGGCAAGGTGGCGATCTACCAAGGCGTGCCCACGAACCTGGCCGGGTTCAGTCTCTCGCATGAGGTGGAGCGCACCTCCATCTCCATCAACAAGCTGCCATCCACGTGGCGCGACGAACTGCAGCAGGGCATCGTGCGCGACAACCTCGCCGAGGCGCAGGCGCACGTCAAGCTCATCCGCGCGGAGCTCAAGTCGCTGGAGCAGGAGCAGCAGGATGCGAAGGACTCGTCCTCGGCGTCCAAGGACGCCGCTTCGTCCTCCGATTCCGGTTCGAATGGTTCCTCCTCCTCCTCCTCCTCCGATTCCGGCGCCTCCGACGACGCCACCGGCTCCTCCGACACGTCCACGGAAGAAGGCGGGTCTCAGCAATGATCGCCCTCCGCCTTCGCCAGGTCGCGCTGCTCATCGTCTCGTTCCTGCTGTGCGGCATGGCCTTCTATCAGATGTTCCACCGCACCACCGGCACGGTGCCGCAGCAGTTCGTCGTCCTGTACGGCGTCTGGGCCGGCCTGTCCGTGGCGTTCTGGCTGCTCATCGTCTTCCGTCTGCCGTACGCCAGCCAGGTGGTGCAGCCCTGCGTGCTGCTCCTCACCGGCATCGGCATGGTGGAGATCGCGCGCATCGATCAGGAGAAGGGCACGGCCGTGGCGCAGCGCCAGCTCCTGTTCGTCTTCATCGCCATGGCGCTGTGCGCCCTGCTCGTCATCTTCCTCCGGGACTACCGCATCCTGCGGCGCTTCTCCTATGTGAGCATGGTGGTGGGCCTCGTGCTGCTCCTTTCCCCCATGCTGCCCGGCCTGGGCCAGGAGATCAACGGCGCACGCATCTGGATCAGGATCCCCGGCATCGGGCAGATCCAGCCGGGCGAGTTCGCCAAGCTGTTCCTCGCGTTCTTCTTCGCCGCCTACCTGTTCGACCATCGCGACCAGCTGGCCGTGGGCGGCAGGAAGGTCCTCGGCCTGCAGCTGCCGCGCATCAAGGACCTCGGCCCGATCATCATCGTGTGGTTCGCCTCGATGGGCGTGCTCATCATGCAGCACGACCTCGGCACCTCGCTCATGTTCTTCGCGATGTTCGTCTCCATGCTGTACGTCGCCACCGGGCGTCTCAGCTGGATCGTCATCGGCTTCATCGCGTTCGCGTTCGGCGCGGTGGCCGCCTCGAGCATCTTCAGCCACGTGGGGGCGCGCGTCGAGGTGTGGCTGCACCCGTTCGACCCGACGCTCTACAACCGCACGGGCGGTTCCTACCAGATCGTGACCGGCCTGTTCGGCCTGGCCGCCGGTGGTCTCACCGGCACCGGTCTGGGTCAGGGGCATCCGGCGCTCACGCCGTTCGCCAACTCGGACTTCATCTACGCCTCCGTGGGCGAGGAGATGGGGCTCGTGGGCTGCATGGCCGTGCTCGCCCTGTACATCATCATCATCGCCTCCGGCTTCGTCACCGCCATGAAGATCAAGGACGGCTTCGGCAAGCTGCTCTCCTCCGGACTGGTGTTCACCATGGCGTTCCAGGTGTTCACCGTGGTGGGCGGCATCACGCTCGTCATCCCGCTGACCGGCCTGACCATGCCGTACATGGCCGCGGGCGGCTCGTCGCTCATCGCGAACTACCTGCTCGCCACGCTGCTCATCATCATCTCCGACGCGGCCAACAAGCCGGCTCCGGAAACCGATTCGGACACGTTCCAGTATGAGGCGCTGGCCGCGCTGCGCGACCACGAGCTCAAGGAGCGCGAGGCGGAGCGCGCCGCCATGGACGCGGAGGACGCCGCACGCGTGGCCGGAGCCACCGCCACGCCGGTCAAGCCGATGCCGCCGATCGAAGGAGGCGCACTGTGAACAAGACCCTGCGCCAGCTGTTCACCGCCGTCATCGTCCTGTTCACGGTGCTCGGCCTGTCCACCACCATCATCACCGCGATCCGCGCCGCCGCGCTCAACTCGGATACGCGCAACACGCGCGCCCTGTACCACGAGTACGGCGCGCCGCGCGGCTCGATCCTCGCCGCCGACGGCACCGTGCTCGCCAAGTCCGAACCGGTGAACGACGCGTTCAAATACCAGCGCTCCTACCCGCAGGGCTCCCTGTACGCGCCCGTCACCGGCTACTTCTCCATCAGCCAGCGCGCCGACCGCGGCATCGAGGCGTCGCGCAACTCACTGCTGTCGGGCGAATCGAACAGCCTGTTCTGGCAGCGCATCAAGTCCACGCTCACCGGCAGCGAGAACAAGGGCGCCACCATCGAGACGTCCATCGACACGAAGCTCCAGACGATCGCCTCCCAGGCGCTGAACAACCAGCAGGGCGCCGTCATCGCGATGGAGCCGTCGACCGGACGCATCCTCGCCATGGTCTCCAACCCCTCGTACGACCCGAACCAACTCACCTCGCACGACGGCGCGACCCTGAAGCAGAACTACGCGGCCCTCACGCAGGACCCCACCAACCCGATGCTCAACAACACCACCAGCCAGCTGTTCCCGCCCGGCTCCACGTTCAAGACCGTCGTGGCCGCCGCCGCGTTGGAGACCGGCGACTACCAGACCGACACGCAGGTGCCCGCCGGCGCCAGCTACACGCTGCCCGGCACCGTCACCGCGCTCACCAACGCCTCCTCCGCAGGCAACGGCTCGAACGGCTCGATGAGCCTCGAGGACGCCCTCGCCTACTCGTCGAACACCGCGTTCGCGCAGCTCGGCGTGGCCCTCGGCCAGGACAAGCTCGCCGACATGGCCACCAAGCTCGGCTTCGGCAGCTCGCTCGTCGTCGACGGCTCCGACACCACCGGCAGCCCGATGAAGGCCGTCGCCTCGAACTTCCCCACCTCGCTCACCGACGACAAGCTCGCCCTCGCCTCCATCGGACAGGGCGACGTCACCGAAACGCCGCTGCAGAACGTGATGATCGCCTCGGCCATCGCGAACGACGGCAAGCTCATGCAACCCACCCTCGTGGACCGCGTGCGCGCCAGCGACCTGTCCGTCATCAGCGAGACGCACGCACGCACCATGAGCGAACCGTTCAGCGCGGACACCGCCAACAAGCTCACGCAGATGATGCAGACGGTCGTCACCAAGGACGCGCCGTCCCTCGCCATCGACGGCGTGAGCGTCGCCGCCAAGACCGGCACCGCGCAGATCGGTTCCGACAACAGCGCCAACGACGGCTGGGTGATCGGGTTCGCCCCCGCGGACAACCCGAAGATCGCCGTGGCCGTCGTCATCCACAACACCAACACGTACGGCGTGAACAGCGCCGGACCGGTGTTCCGCACCGTACTCCAGGAGGCCCTGCAGCAATGAGACTGATCGAAGGACAGCTGATCCATCGCCGATACCGCCTGGACTCCCGCATCGCGAAAGGCGGCATGGGCGAAGTATGGAAGGGCTGGGACATCCAGCTCGGCCGCCCCGTGGCCATCAAGGCGCTGCGCAGCGACCTGACCAACGCGGAGGCGAAGCTGCGCCGGCTGCGTGCCGAAGCGCACAACTCCGCCAACTTGGCGCACCCGAACATCGCCGCGCTGTTCGAATACTACGAGCATGACGGCATCGGCTTCCTCATCATGGAATACGTGCCCTCGAAATCCCTAGCGGACCTGTTCCACGAGCAGGGCGCCATGGACCCGTTGGAGCTCCTGCCCATCCTCATCCAGACCGCGCGCGGCCTGTTCGTGGCCCACAGCCACGGCGTCATTCACCGCGACGTCAAACCCGCCAACATCATGGTGGCGGACAACGGCGACGTGAAGATCACCGATTTCGGCGTCTCCTACTCCACCAACCAGGAGCAGATCACGCAGGACGGCATGGTGGTGGGCACCGCGCAGTACATCTCCCCCGAGCAGGCGCAGGGCCAGCAGGCCACGCCGCAATCGGACATCTACTCGCTGGGCGTGGTGGCGTACGAGGGCCTATGCGGGCACCGCCCGTTCACGGGCGCCACGCCCGTCGACATCGCGGCCGCACACGTCAACGACCCCGTGCCGCCTCTGCCGGACGACGTGGACGTGCAGCTGCGCGAATTCGTCATGTCGATGCTGGCGAAGGACCCGCTGGACCGTCCGAAGGACGCGCTCGTCGTCTCCCGCACGCTGGCGCGCATCGAACGCCGCCTGCTGGACCAGCAGACCGAACTCAACGATTCCACCATGATGGTGGGGAGCCGCCTGCCGCGCAGGATCGCCAGCTCCCCGCACATCCCACTCGTATCAATGCCCGAGCATAGGTCCGCCGCGGGGAGCGCCGCGGGAACCGTCCCCGGTGCCGCCGCGACGGGCGCAACGAACGCGGCGAATTGGAAGGAGCAGCAATGAGCAACATGCCCGCTTCACTGGCCGAAGGCCGCTACCAGCTCGGCCAGCTCATCGGCCGCGGAGGCATGGCCGAAGTGCACGTGGCGCTGGATACGCGCCTCGGCCGCACCGTGGCCATCAAGATCATGCGTTCCGACCTGGCCACCGATGAGATCTTCCTCAAGCGTTTCCGCCGCGAAGCGCATTCCGTGGCGCAGATGAACAACCCGAACATCGTGAGCATCTACGATTCCGGCGAGGAGCTCGTCACCACGGAGAACGGCCAGGTAGAGCGTCTGCCGTACCTGGTGATGGAGTACGTGAAGGGCCAGACCCTGCGCGACGTGATCCACGTGAACGGGGCGCTGAGCCAGCGCGACGCCGAACAGGTGATGCTCGGCGTGCTCAACGCGCTCGAATACTCGCACCGCATGGGCATCATCCACCGCGACATCAAGCCCGGCAACATCATGATTTCCGACCAGGGCATGGTCAAGGTCATGGACTTCGGCATCGCCCGCGCGCTCGACGATTCGGCCGCCACGATGACGCAGTCGCAGGGCGTGGTGGGCACCGCCCAGTACCTCTCCCCCGAGCAGGCGCGCGGCGAGACCGTGGACATGCGCTCCGACCTGTATTCGGCCGGCTGCGTGCTCTACGAGATGCTCACCGGACGTCCGCCGTTCACCGGCGACTCCGCCGTGGCCATCGCCTACCAGCATGTGTCCGAAGTGGCCACGCCGCCGAGCGCGGTGACGCCCGGTCTGCCGAAGATGTGGGACTCCATCTGCGCGAAGGCCATGGCCAAGGACCGCCAGAACCGGTACGCCACGGCCGCCGAGTTCAAGAACGACATCCTGACCTTCATGAACGGCGGCGTGCCCGTGGCGGCCGCGTTCAACCCGCTCACCGACCTGGCGAACATGAAGGCCCGCAAGCAGGCCGAGCAGGACGCCGCCACGGTGGCGCTCAACCCCAACGAGCAGGGCCAGTCCACGCAGGCGTTCAACCCGGTGACCGGACAGTTCGAACAGGTGCGCCCCTCCACGTCGGCCGCGGTGCGCACGCGCGCCGAGCAGCGCGCGGCCGCCGCCAAGGCGAAGCGCAAGAAGCAGATCATCATCGGCTCCGTGATCGGCGGGCTCGTGCTCGTCGCCGTCCTCGTGGCCGTGTTCTTCATGCTGCGCGGCGGCGCCACGGACGCGGACATGGCCGAAGTGCCGACGATCACCTCCTCGATGACCAAGGCCATGGCCGAGCAGAAGATCGAGGCCGCCGGCTTCCAGTTCCAGGAGATGACCGACAAGGACTCCACCGAGCCCGAAGGCACGTTCACCGGCAAGCAGACGCCGAAGGGCGGTTCGAAGGCGAAGAAGGGCTCCACCGTGAAGGTGTGGTTCTCCGCGGGCCCGCAGAGCGTGCAGGTGCCCGACGTGACGGACATGAGCCAGTCCGGGGCGCGCGCCGCACTGGAGAAGGCCGGCTTCAAGGTCGGCACGAGCGTGCAGACCGAGGACAGCGCGACCATCGCCCGCAACAACGTGACGCGCACCGACCCGGCGGCCGGAAGCCCCTCCACCAAGGGTTCGACGGTTCTGTTGTACGTCTCCTCCGGCATGACGAAGGTGCCGGACGGCCTGGTGGGCCAGCCGCAGGATTCCGCGGTGCAGACGCTCAAGAACCTCAAGTTCACGGTGACCGTCACCGAGGCGAACTCCGACACGGTGGCCTCCGGCACGGTGATCAGCGTGGACCCGGGTTCGGGTACGACCGTCGAGCAGCAGTCGTCGATCACGCTCGTGGTGTCCAAGGGCAAGGAGCAGGTGACCGTACCGAACGTGGTGGGCCAGACGTACGCCACGGCGAAGATCCAGCTCGAGGCGTTGGGTCTGACGGTCTCCCAGACCGGCTCCACCGGTTCGTCCGACAAGGTGACCGCGCAGAACCCGGCCGAAGGCCAGGTGGACAAGGGCTCCACGGTGACGCTCACCACGCAGGCCTCCAGCACGGGCGAGGATACGGGCGACACGACCGGCAACGGCTCCTCCGGTACCGGAACCGGCACGACCACCGGTCACTGATCGGCCGTCGGCTGACGTCGGCTGTCGAAGGCCGATGACGGAAGCCGATACGACAAGACCCCTGACGGAATCCCGTCAGGGGTCTTGCGTTACGTGCGTCGCGTCGTATGCCGTGCGTCGCGTGCCGTGCCGTACGTTGCGTATCGTACGACGCCTGCGTCGCCTTACTTGACGACCTTGGGCTGCAGGCCGGCGGACTTCGCCACGGCGTTCGTCTGGCCGCACACGGCCAGCCAATTGGCGAGCAGACGGTAGCCGTCCTCCGTCATCACGGATTCGGGGTGGAACTGGACCGCGTACATCGGCTTGCCCTTGACGCGGATGCCCTGCACGATGTGGTCGCCCTGCGTCCACGCGGTCACCTCGAGCGTGTCCGGCACGGAATCCGGTTCGACGGCGAGCGAATGGTAGCGGGTGGCGGTCATCGGATTGGCGACGCCCGCGAAGATCTCGTCATCCACATGCTCCACGAGGCTCGTCTTGCCGTGCATGATGGTGGGCGCGTGGTCCACCGTGCAGCCGTACACCTCGGCAAGCGCCTGCAAGCCCAGGCACACGCCGAACATCGGCTTGTCCTGCGCGGCGCACAGGCGGATCATGTCCTCGCTGGCGCCGGAATCGGCCGGAGCGCCCGGACCGGGGCTGATGAGCACGCCGTCGTAGCCGTCGGTCACATGCGGGTCGGACGGGTCGACGGCGTCGTTGCGGACCACGTCCACGGTGGCGCCGAGCGTCTTCAGATAGCCGACGATGGTGTAGACGAACGAATCGTAGTTGTCGATCACCAGAATGCGGGCGGAATCGGTCACGATGGTCTCCTTACGGGTGGTACTGAACCGCAAGTCTACTCAGCCTCCGTCACCCGACGGAGAAGTTGCTCATCTGCTGCAGGACGGGAATGTTGAGCGCCGCCCACGGGAACACCCACTGGAACAGCGCGGCGGCCGCGGCGAGCAGCAGCAGCGCGGTCAGCAGCAGACGCACGGGCAGGACGCCCGGCTGGATGCGCATCAGACCGCCGTAGATGCTCGCGTCCGGGCGACGGCGCACGCCCGCGCGGATCGCGGCGAGCAGCGGCCAGCGCCACGCCACGGCGGCGGCGATGAACAGCACGGCCCACACGGCTAGGGAGCCGAACACCACCGGCTGGAGGGAACCGAGACGCGCCGGCAGGGACATGTCCTTCGCGGCGGTGCTCGCGAACTTCACCTTGCCGGTCGAATCCGTGGTGGTGAGCTCCTTCGGCACGCCGTCGGACACCTTCGCCCAGTATTTGAGCTCGCCCCAGGCGATCCACCGGTGCGTGGCCGTCGTGTACTTCGGCTCGCACGTGGTGAGCGTGATCATGCGTTTGGTGGGCTGCTCGCCCGGATGCTCCGGGTTCGGGGCGACGACCTCCACGGCGTCCGGCGTGACGATCTTGAACTTCGTGTACTGGTACACGTACCAGTAATCCTGCGTGCGGATGACGATGTAGTCGCCCTCCTGCAGCTTGTCGATCTCGCCGAGCGGCTCGCCATAACCGGAACGATGGCCGGCGATGGCGAAGTTGCCGAGCTCCCCCGGCATCTGCGTGGTCTCGTAATGGCCCAGACCATGGCGGGCCAGCTGGGCGGCGTCGGTGCCTTCCACCACGTTGCGGGCCCAGTTCTGTCCGAATCGGGGCACGTACAGTTCCGCCACCAGATCGCCGTAGGAGGCGTTCTCCGGTTGGACGGGCGGATCGCCCTCCTGCGCCTTCGCGATCTTCGTATCGCCGGAGGAGGCCGGATCGGACCAGGAGACCTGCTGACGGGTCTCCGCCTGCGTGCGTTCCGCCTCCACGCCGGTCCACCACAGCTGCCACACGATATACAGCGCGCACACCACGGCCAACGTGATGAGGACCTCGGCGAAGACGCCGAGCGCCTGCCAGCCGAAGCCGCGACGGGACCGGGCGGACGTCGCGGGACCACCCGGCGCCATCGGCGCCGTGGAAGCGGCCGAAGTCACGGAAACCCTGCCGGACCGACGTCCGGCCGTATGACGTGCGCTGTGTCTCATTCCAATCGCCCTTCCTTATGCCGACTCATGCCGATCGCCCCTGGCGCCGACGGTCCTTCACGACGGCCTGCGGGCCGCCGCGAAGGATTCCGACCCGCGGGACCCGCCTGCGGATTTCCATCCACCGACTGTACCGGCCGTACCCAACACCGCTCGTCCCATTGTCCCCCACGCCCTTGGGCACACGCCGCACGCGGCGGGGCTTACGCTGTCGGCCTACATCCCGTCGAAGACGGAACGGCCAAATCGGACCGCCGGCCTACTCGCCGGACGAGCCGGAGGCATCGGACGAACCGGACGAGGCGCCGTCGGACGACTCATCCGAGCCGGGAAGCGGCGAAGCGTACTTCAACGGCGACAGCAACGACGGCGTCTCCTCGAACGTGAGATCACGCTTGCGCTCCACCTTCCAACCCAAGCCGAACGCGCTCACATACTGCTGATAGATCTTGATGGCCGGCGAATCGTCGAGCGCCTCGATAAGACTGTCCTGATCGCCGATCGCGTAGATCGTGAACGGCGGCGAATACTTCTTGCCGTGCAGGGACACCACGTTGCCGGAGCAGATCACCGCGGAGTTGAACAGGATGCGCTGGTCCATGAACTTCATCGACGTGGCGCCGCCCGCCCACAACGCGTTGATCACCGATTCGAGATCCTGCTGGTGGATGACGTACTTGTCGATGTCCTCCGTGGATCCGGACGCGTCCACGGCCTGCTCCCACATGGGCGAATCGTCGAGCGTGACGGCCACGCCGGGCCCCTCCACCTGCGGGAGGGTGGCGCCGCTGCCGGCGTCGTCGTTCGATGTGTTGCCGTTGGTGCCGTTGTTGGTGGTGCCGTTGCCGTTGGCGTCGTTCGACGAGGAGGCGAGTTGGGTGAGCGTGCTCACGTCGGAACTGAGCTTCTTCACCTGCTCCGACAGCTCGTTCACCTCCGCCACGCGCTGCTCCACCAGTTGCGCCGTGTCCGAGTTGACCGTGGCGGTGCGGTTCACGCGCAGGTTCGTGACGAACAGGTAGCCGGTCAGCGCGACGATGAGCACCGTGGCGACGCTCCCGACGAGAGAGCGCTTCACGCTGTGCCGTCCGCCGCCATGCTTGGCCATGCCGCCGCCTTTCCGGAAAAACCGCGATGGCTCCGCACCGCGGAGCCTCCGCTACCATCTTCATACCGACCATACCGTTCCCGGCATCGCCGCCGCAGACGCCGGTGCCGCCCACGTGCGTGAGCCGCGTGGAACTCCGCGGACAGGCTTACGCACGGGTGCCTGCGCGGGCTGGTCCACGCACGCGGAACTCCGCGCAACACTACACACGCGGAACTCCGCATGCAGGGCTCCGCGCGCACCGGGACTCGTCTCGCCTCGTCTCACGTGGAGCCGGACTCCCTGCCGATTATCCACCACGATGACGCACCATGTCCGCATAAGGCGCCGAATGTCCGCATTGTGCCCACATTGTGCGCCATGTCGTGCGATTATCTCGCCGGTTTCGCGACCAACCACTATGATGGCTCCTAGCCTATTGACTGTGAATGGAGACTACGCTGATGGCTGACGAAGAGCTGCACGAAAACGACTCGAAGGACCAGAAGGATTGGCAGGCGGAAACCGCCGCGACCGCGACGGATGCGAAGGACGACGCGAAGGGCACTGACGCCGAGGATGTCGCCGCCGATGACGCCACCGATGACGCCACTGAGGAGACGTCCGAGGACTACGGCGTGGATATGGACCAGGTCGAGGCCGTGCTCAACGCCACCGCCGACAAGAAGTCCATGAGCCCGCAGATGCGCCGCATGATGGCACGCCAGGAGGAGAACACCAAGCGCGTCGAGGAGACCATCAAGGGCACCAAGTCGAACCCGCGCTGGTTCGTGCCGCTGTTCTGCGCCCTGATGATCATCGGTCTGGTGTGGGTGGTCTGCTACTACCTGACCGGCAACTACCCGATTCCGGGCATCGACGCGTGG
This sequence comes from Bifidobacterium sp. CP2, assembly GCF_018555635.1. Classification (NCBI taxonomy): domain Bacteria; kingdom Bacillati; phylum Actinomycetota; class Actinomycetes; order Bifidobacteriales; family Bifidobacteriaceae; genus Bifidobacterium; species Bifidobacterium sp. CP2. The sequence goes on from NZ_JAFEJX010000021.1 coordinate 20,402, forward strand.
AACCTGCTCATCGGCTTCGTCATCATCCTCATTGGATTCCTGATGACCATGTGGTGGCGATGACGCCACGGCGATGCGCGATCTGAAGGCGTATACGGCCTGAGGCTCTCAACCTGAAGGCGTATCCGCATGTGCGTTCGCATCCGCATCCAGCGATATGCCTCGAACCATCGCATCGATTGTTCGGTGAAGGCCGTCGGTCCTCCCTTCGGAGGCCGGCGGCCTTTCGCGTGCCGCGGCGCTGGTCCTCACGCTTGAAATGCCGCGGAAGGCCGTTGCGTACCACTGGCCTGAGGTACGCAACGGCTCAAGCACCGTAATCACACGTTCCGTACCACTAGCTCGTGGGCCGGAACGGGGAAGCAAGCCCAATCCGCGCTCCGGGGCCACCGTGCCCCATAGACTTATGGCCCCGGAACGAGCAACAGGGGCAGTCATACGTTCCGGCCCATCGGCTCCTGGTCCGGAACGTAGGAACGGGTCCGATTCACTTTCCAGGGTCACGAATCGTGACACCGGAACGCAAAACCAGGTCTCTCACGCACTCCGGGCCACCGGCCCTTGGGCCGGAACGGGGAACCAAGCCCAATCCGCGCTCCGGGTCCATAACACCCGCGGCCTCATGGCCCCGGAACGAGCAACAGGGGCAATCATACGTTCCGGCCCATCGGCTCCTGGTCCGGAACGTAGGAACGGGCCCGATTCACCTTCCAGGGTCACGAATCGTGACACCGGAACACAAAACCAGGTCTCTCACGCACACCGGGCCACCGGCCC
>NZ_JAFEJX010000022.1:0-15232 GCF_018555635.1 Bifidobacterium sp. CP2
GCGGTCATCGGATGCCCCCGCTCCCGGCGACAACACCCCCCGGATCATCAACGACAGGGCGAGACAGTCATACCGGAACCGGCGACCCGGCCCCGACCACCGGGACCTACCAAACATGGTAATGGGCGGTAGGCGGACGACACGGATGAGCGTCGGTGTTGCGTCCGGCGTTACGCCCGGCGCAACCGGCGAATCGAGGTGCCGCGCCTGAGACGCGTCTTGCGCCGGGCATGCGGCGTGCTACGATGCGAACCGAAGTCAAGGCGACGATCCGTCATCAGCGGGGAGCCTTCGGAAGAACGGCGCGATGCGCAACCACATGCGTCCCGCACCCAGTAGAACCGACGGGATCGGCCCGACACAGCCGAACTCAAGCGGTCGCACGTCCGGGAGACCAGACGCCTGCGACAAGCGAGGTGGTACCGCGGTGCCAAGCCGAAACGACGGGAACGTCGTGAGGCGGGCATCGTCCTCGTAGCCGGGAGCGACGACGGAACGTCGCGCCGAAGGAGCATGAAGGCTCCGGCCGCGGGAAGACCACTCCGATCACGGCCGGCGCACGGAACGCGCCTTCGACGTCCACGGACCGATGCCGCCCACGGTGGACCAGAGCACACAGAACACCGAGGAGAACAACGGTGAGCGAAAACGTATACCCGAAGGCGAACGAGGGCGGCGAAACCGCGCACGTCGCGCCGAACCCCAGCTTCCCCCACATGGAGGAAACCGTCCTGGACTACTGGGACAAGGACGACACCTTCAACAAGTCCGTCGAACGCAACCCCTCCGGCGACCACAGCCAGAACGAGTTCGTGTTCTTCGACGGCCCGCCGTTCGCGAACGGCCTGCCGCACTACGGCCACCTGCTGACCGGCTACGCGAAGGACGTCATCCCGCGCTACCAGACCATGAAAGGCCGCAAGGTCAACCGCGTGTTCGGCTGGGACACGCACGGCCTGCCCGCCGAACTCGAAGCACAGAAGGAGCTCGGCATCGACTCGGTCGACCAGATCGAGAAGATGGGCATCGACAAGTTCAACGACGCCTGCCGCGCCTCCGTCCTCAAGTACACGCGCGAATGGCAGGACTACGTGCACCGCCAGGCCCGCTGGGTCGACTTCGAGCACGGCTACAAGACGCTGAACATCCCGTACATGGAATCCGTGATGTGGGCGTTCAAGCAGCTGTACGACAAGGGCCTCGCCTACCAGGGTTACCGCGTGCTGCCGTACTGCCCGAAGGACCGTACGCCGCTTTCGGCGCACGAGCTGCGCATGGACGCCGACGTGTACCAGGACCGTCAGGACACCACCGTCTCCGTCGCCGTCAAGCTGCGCGACGAGGACGCCTACGCCGTGTTCTGGACCACCACCCCGTGGACCGTCCCCACCAACTTCGCCATCGTCGTCGGCGCCGACATCGACTACGTCGAGGTCAAGCCCACCGAAGGCAAGTACGCGGGCAAGAAGTTCTACTTCGGCAAGGCCTTGCTGCCGCACTACGAGAAGGAGCTCGGCGAGAACTACGAGATCGTGCGCGAACTCAAGGGCTCCGAGCTGGAGGGCCGCCGCTACTGGCCGGTCTTCCCGTACTTCGCCGGCGAGAAGGCGGAGACCGAAGGCAACGTGCCCGGCCCGAACGGCTACACCATCTTCACCGCCGACTACGTCGACACCGTCGAAGGTACCGGCCTCGTCCACCAGGCCCCCTACGGCGAGGACGATATGAACACGCTCAACGCGAAGGGTGTCAAGAGCACCGACGTGCTCGACGAAGGCTGCCGCTTCACCGCGCAGTGCCCGGAATACGAGGGTCTCTTCGTGTTCGACGCGAACAAGCCGATCCTGCGCGACCTGCGCAACCAGTCCGGCCCGCTCGCCGAGATTCCGGAAGAGCACCGCGCCATCCTCTTCCAGGAGAAGAGCTACGTCCACTCCTACCCGCACTGCTGGCGCTGCGCCACGCCGCTCATCTACAAGCCGGTGAGCTCCTGGTTCGTGTCCGTCACGAAGATCAAGCCGCGTCTGCTCGAACTCAACCAGCAGATCAACTGGATTCCGGAGAACGTGAAGGACGGCCAGTTCGGCAAGTGGCTCGCCAACGCGCGCGACTGGTCCATCTCCCGCAACCGCTTCTGGGGCTCCCCGATCCCGGTGTGGGTGTCCGACGACCCGAAGCACCCGCGCGTCGACGTGTACGGTTCGCTCGAGGAGCTGAAGCGTGACTTCGGCGACTACCCGCGCGACAAGGACGGCAACATCAACATGCACCGTCCGTGGATCGACAACCTCACCCGTCCGAACCCGGACGACCCGACCGGCAAGTCCACGATGCACCGCATCAGCGACGTGCTCGACTGCTGGTTCGAATCCGGCTCCATGTCGTTCGCGCAGTTCCACTATCCGTTCGAGAACAAGGAGAAGTTCGAACAGCACTTCCCTGCCGACTACATTGTCGAATACATCGGCCAGACCCGCGGCTGGTTCTACCTGCTGCACGTCATGGCGACCGCCCTGTTCGACCGTCCGGCGTTCAAGAACGTGATCTGCCACGGCATCGTCCTCGGCTCCGACGGCCAGAAGATGTCCAAGCACCTGCGCAACTACCCGGACGTGAACGGCGTGTTCGACAAGTACGGTTCCGATGCGATGCGTTGGTTCCTCATGTCGTCCCCAATCCTGCGCGGCGGCAACCTCATCGTCACCGCCGAAGGCATCCGCGACACGGTCCGCCAGGTCATGCTGCCCGTGTGGAGCTCCTACTACTTCTTCACGCTGTACGCGAACGCCGCCGGCTACGACGCGCGTCAGCTGCGCGCCGACGAAGTGGCCGCCCTGCCGGAGCTCGACCGCTACCTGCTGGCCCGCACCCGCCGTCTCGTGCTCGCCGCCGAGAAGTCCCTCGACGAGTTCGCGATCTCCGACGCGTGCGATGCGGTCTCCGACTTCATCGACGTGCTCACCAATTGGTACATCCGCAACAGCCGCGACCGCTTCCTCGCCAAGGATGAGAACGCGTTCAACACGCTGTACACCGTGCTCGAGGCGTTCATGCGCGTGCTCGCGCCGCTTGCCCCGATGGAGGCCGAATCCGTGTGGCGCGGCCTCACCGGCGGAGAGTCCGTGCACCTGGCCGACTGGCCGTTCGTGGTGGACGCGAAGACCGGCGAGGACACCGAACTGGGGCGCGTGCTCGTCGACGATCCGTCGCTCGTCGCCGCGATGGAGAAGGTGCGTGAGGTCGTCTCCGGCACCCTCTCGTTGCGCAAGGCCGCGAAGATCCGCGTGCGCCAGCCGCTGTCCAAGCTCACCGTGGTGGCGGAGGACGTGGACGCCGTGCGCGCCTACGCCGAAGTGCTCAAGAGCGAGCTCAACGTGAAGGACGTGGAGTTCTGCACGCTCGAGGACGCCGCCTCGCAGGGGCTCAAGATCGTGCACGAGCTGCGCGTCAACGCGCGCGTCGCCGGCAAGCGTCTGCGCAAGGACGTCCAGTTCGCGATCAAGGCGTCCAAGTCCGGCGCCTGGCACGTGGATGCGGCGACCGGCGCTCCTGTCGTCGAGACGCCGTCCGGCGATATCGCGCTTGAGGATGGTGAATACGAGCTCATCAACCGCGTGGAGGAGAAGGACGCCGCCGAAGAGGCCGTGTCCGTGTCCGCCGCGCTGCCGACCGGCGGTTTCGTGATTCTCGACACCGCCTTGACGCCGGAACTCGAGGCCGAAGGCTACGCCCGCGACGCTATCCGCGTGGTGCAGGACGCCCGCAAGTCCGCCGGCTTCGACGTGGCCGACCGCATCGCGCTCAAGCTCACCGTGCCGGCCGACGCCGTGGCCAAGGTCGAGCAGTTCCGCGACCTGATCGCCGCCGAGACCAAGGCCGACGCGTTCGACGTGGTCTCGGGCGAGGAGCTCGCGGCCGAGGTGGCGAAGGCGTGAGGCTTGCGATTGCGGTGATGATCGCAGCGCGTGCGTGACACGTGCGACACGTGCGTGATGTGCGCGTGATGTGCGCAACATGTGCGACACGCCGATAAATTGGCTTGATTAAGCCGATATTGAGAAATCCGGATGTCTTGGAAACAAGACATCCGGATTTTTGTTTGGCGATTTCCGGTAGATATTTACCGGTGCGCTGGAGGTAAATTTACATTGGAATGAGCAACGTAGATTATTCATCACTTCGGATGGAGACCATCAATGGAGGGCAACGGCATCGGGACAAGCTCCACGGATGAGCTATTGGCGCGTAAGGATGATGACGATAATGTGCAGGCGTTGTTTGACCATTTGCATAATGCCGGTGAACTGGCGGCGGGTTTCGAATCCCGTAGCGTCGTAACCGCTCGTACGGCGGGCTTGCTGCACGATGAGGGGAAAGCCGCCCGAGCATTTCAGAGTTACCTACTGTATGGCGACAAGCGGCGTGGCGAGGTGATTCATGCGTGGCAGGGGGCCTTCACCATCAATGATCAACTCGTTGACAGTCCTGCGGGAGGTATGACTCAGGAGATGCTTGAACTGGCTATCGCAAACCACCATGGTTGTCTGCCGGATTGCATCAGCTTCGAAGGGGACAGCCCGTTCTTTGACAAAATGTCTGAAGATAATAAAGCGAAAGAACGTTACCACTATCAAGAGGTGCTCGGCCATGTGCCCTCCTTGGATCTCAACATACAGGGCAATTTCGCGCAAAGCATCGCCGAGTCGGGAGAACTGTTGCGGTTGATGGGGTCCTGTGCCTCTAGACTGCATTCGCAGCGGCAGGCACGTAGTTCCATGGACTTCTATATGGGGCTGTACGAAAAATACATATATTCCAGACTTGTCGATGCGGATCGATTGGATGCTGCGCATTTTGAGTCGCGGCAGCCGTATACGCCGAATACTCCGGACTGGGCGGAGCTGATTCGACGCCTAGAGGCCCATCTCGGTGAATTGGACACGTCGAAGTCTATCAACCGGATTCGGTCGCGGATATCCGAGGACTGCCTCAAATCCAGCGAGCGGGCAACAGGCATCTATCGGCTTGGTGTACCGACCGGCGGCGGCAAGACTCTTGCGTCATTGCGGTTCGCACTGCATCATGCGGAGAAGACCGGCAAAAAACATGTCATCTACGTCATTCCGTACCTGTCGATCACCTCGCAGACCGTGGATGTCTTCCGTGAATTCCTCGACCTGCAGAATGATGACAGCGAAGTGCTGTTGGAACACTATTCAAGCGTCATGAAAGACGACGAACAGCAAGAGCAACGGCGTAGACTCGCTGCTGAGCGTTGGGACAACCCAATCATCGTGACGACGATGGTACAGTTCCTGGAAACCGTGATGTCGGCACGCGCGTCGAAGTTGCGCAAGTTCCACAACATGTCGGACAGTGTCATCATCTTCGACGAGATACAGGCGCTTCCCACCAAGACGATTAACTTGTTCAATGAGATAGTGAACTTCCTGTCCAATATTCTGGACTCTACGATTCTGCTCTGCTCGGCCACACAGCCGTTACTGGAATGCACAGAGCGTGAGAATCTGCTGCTTTCCGATAGCCCCGATCTGATCGGACGATCAAACGATTATGCGGAGCAACTGCGTCGCACCAATATCATCGCATCGTCGGAGACGGTGACGATCGATGAACTGGCTTCGATTATTTTTGATAAAGCCCAAGAGAACGGCAACTGCCTAGCGATCGTCAACCTACGGTCCGAGGCCAGAAAACTGTACGAGAAAATCAGCGGATTGAATGCAACTCTTGATGAGAACAAGCGGTTCGCCATGGTGCATCTGAGTACATCCATGTGTGGTCGGCACCGGAAGGATCGCTTGCGGGAACTACGGATGTCTCTCGAAAGAAATCGTCCCGTCATCTGTCTGAGTACCCAGTTGATCGAGGCTGGTGTGGATGTGTCTTTCTCTTGCGTGGTTCGTGCGATGGCGGGACTCGATAGCATTCTCCAGGCTGCAGGGCGTTGCAATCGCAACGGAGAATCGAAAGAGCCGAAGAATGTCTATGTATATCCGATTGCGGATGAACAGGGGCTTGACCGTCTGCGGGACATCAAACTCGGTAAGACCATCACTCAGCAGCTCGTTCATGCTTATCCTGATGCCGATCTGATGTCTGAAACGATGATCACCGAATATTATCGGTTCTATCTGGATCGTCAGAAGGGCGAGATGATGGATTGCAAGATGAGTACCGGCGAGACCGCCTATGAGCTGCTGTCGACCAATTGGAGCCGGCGGAAGGAGTATGAGTATCGAAAGAAGCAGAAGTATACACATGTATTCGCCCAAGCGTTCAAGACAGTGAGTGATGACTTCCATGTCATTGCCAAGGAGACCACGGATGTGGTGGTACAGTATGGAAAGGCGATGGAGCTGATTGATCAACTGGACAAGGGGGATTTGGCCACACAAATTAGGACATTGAGGCAGTTGCAGGATTATTCAGTGTCACTGTTCGACAACGAATTCAAAACGCTGAATGAAAGTGGACGTATTAGCATTGTCAATGAGGAATTCGGCATCAGAGTGCTGAACAAGGAGAACTACAGTCCGGAGTACGGTGTCGTGCTAAACGCGGATATGCCTCTTCTTGCTATGTAAGCGGGTGATTATGCGGAAACAACGAAACTCAATTGAGTACGAGGTATACGGGGACTATGCGCTTTTCTCGGATGCGGCCACGCGAATCGGTGGTGAAAAAATCTCGTATCAGGTGCCCACCTACCAGGCTTTGAAAGGCATTACGGAAAGTATCTACTGGAAGCCTACGCTGGTGTGGGTTATCGACGCTGTGCGTGTGATGAACAAGATACAGACCGAGGGGAAAGGCATCCGGTCAATTCTGATAAAGCCAAAGGCCAAGAAAAGGAACGAGCTGTCATATTACACCTATCTCAAGGATGTTCGATACCAAGTGCTTGCCCATTTCGAATGGAATGAGCAGCGCCGTGACCTCATGCCTGATAGAGACGAAAACAAGCATCACAACATTGCCAGGCGTGCTGTGGAACGTGGAGGACGGCGTGACATTTTTCTTGGAACACGGGAGTGTCAGGCTTATGTTGAACCATGCGAGTTCGGCGCAGGTGCTGGTTTCTACGATGAGTATGGTGAATGGGATATGGGCTACATGGCGCATGGCTTCACATATCCCGACGAGAATTCGAACCATGATTTCATCGTTCGTTTCTGGCATCCGATTATGTGTAACGGTATCATCGAGTTCGAGCGACCGGATTCCGACAAACTTGATTGCCGGACGATTCGGGAACGACAGTCGATTAAGAACTTTGTAATTGGCGAGAATATGAGCCTAGAGGGTGAGTGAACATGAGTCTCTGGTCAAGTCTGCTGCAAACTTATGATGAGATAAAGGACATCACTGGGATTGTTCCTATTAACTCGGATGGAGCGCCAGATGCGATAAAGGCGTTGCTACCTGCGTTTCATATGACAATGAAGTCGCAGTTGTGTGTCACTATCAACCAACATGGTGAATTGAAAGACATTAAGAAAGACGATAAGGCTTTCGATATCATTATTCCATGTACGGAACAATCAGCTAGTCGCTCATCGACCAATGCTCCTCCTCACCCACTGTGCGATAAGCTGAAATATATCGACAGCAAGTACGATGAAGTAAAATATCGTCAATACATGAATCAGCTTGCCGAATGGAAGGGGGGCAATGTCAAGCTGAATGCCATTTACTTGTATCTTGCTGAACATAGCGTCATTGACGATGCGCGCGCCCAGGAAGTGGAAATTCACGAAAACAAAGACAAGAATCTTGGCGTACGATTCATCGTATGGGGCAAGGACCATGTTCCTGAAATCTGGATGGATTCCGAAATTCAGACTCTTTGGATACAACATGAGGAACCTCGCGGACTGTGTAGCGGAGTTGATATGTTGGGAGAGGATTTACGTAAAGCTTCCTATAAATTCCCGAAGAATATCGTTGGTATCAATGGCAATGCCAAACTAATCTCTTCTGACGACGAGAAGAACTTCACCTTCCGTGGGAGATTTATCGATCGATATGAGGCATTGAGCATTGACGCGTTGACTTCGCAGAAAGTCCACACGACATTGCGTTGGTTGGTGAACAACAACGGGACGCTTACCGATACGCAGGACATTGTGGTATGGGCGATTGATAGGCAACCGACTGAGCAAATCGTCGATTACTCTGGCAACTCATACGATGTCTATGAGGATCTATTGAATTGCTGCTATGCCGATGATGAGCCGAAAGATGATGCTCTGACCGATGGCGAGAAGCTCAGTGATGCCCATTCTCGAGCAGCCGTCAATTATGCTGAACGCTTCAGCAAATTGTTGAGAGGATATGGGGGGCGGCGTGCTTTAGATGCGATTGAAGAGCATGGTCGTCGTGTTGCTGTTCTGATTCTCGATGCTGCAACTACTGGAAGGCTGGGTGTTACGTTTTATCGAGAATTGGCTGAAGACGAATACATCGAAAACGTGATTCGATGGCATGAAGATTCTGCATGGAACCTTACCCTCCAATTGTCAACCGACGGTGACTGCTCGGGAGTGAGAGAAGGAAAAGGAAATCCAGTCTCGGACCCTAAAACGATCAGTTACGTTGGTGCTCCGTCATTCGAAGACATCATTAACTGCGTATATGACAGTGATGATTGCAGCAAGGATGGATATACCAAATTCGGCAAAAGGGTCAAGAAGAAGCTCGTTGAATGCATGTTCGGCAACAATTGTCTGCCGCAATCGTTACTGCATGCCGCATTCCGCCGGGTCATTCGGCCGCAAAGCTATACCGACGGGAAGGATTATCGAGAGAACGAGACGACATGGCGACGTGACTTCGAAGTCGCATGCAGCATGTGGAGAAAACACTTCATCGAACAGGAACGGCGACGTTTCCCCGAAGCAGAAAGGAATCCGATGTCTTTACTGGAATTGGACAACAACCGCAGGGATAGGGACTACCTATACGGTCGGCTTTTGGCACTCGCAGACAACTTTGAATATAGGGTATTGCTAAATCAGCGGAAGAGAAGTGGCGCATCAAGCAGAGCGACGAACGCGATACGGCTGATGAACAGCTTTTCGACAAAACCGTTCGTCACTTGGGGTAATCTATGGAGCCAGCTTCAACCTTACCTGAAAAACGCCTACACACAATCGCCATCGGTCGCGAAAGGCTTCCAGGATGATGTCGACTGCGTGATTAACGCATTCAAACCAGGAGACTTCGAAAAAAAATGATGCTCTGTCGGCATTGTTCCTGCTCGGCTACTCCCATGAGCGCAAATATCTGATGGATCAGGCGAGCAATAAGGGGAACAAATCCAAGACCACCGAAACCAATGAAGGAGAATGACCCATGACCACTTTGCAGAACAAGATTGATTTCGTGGTGGTGTTCTCTGTGGAGAACGCCAATCCGAATGGCGATCCGTTGTCAGGCAATCGTCCCCGCATGACTTCCGATGGGCGGGGAGAGGTTTCTGATGTCGCGTTGAAGCGCAAGATCCGTAATCGCCTGCAAGATGCAGGAGAACTTATTTTCGTACAGTCTGCCGATCGCGCCGATGACGGGGCACACTCATTGTCTGAGCGTATGCAGACGTTCTTGAAGACACTGGACAAAGATGAACAGAATCAAAAAAGTGTGCTCTCTCGAAAAGTCTGCGAGCAGTGGTTCGATGTTCGTGCTTTTGGTCAGGTGTTCGCCTACAAAAAGGCTCGGAAGAACGGCAAGGACAGCGGCGCCGATTCAGTCTCTTTGGGTATCCGCGGGCCAGTTTCCATACAGCCTGCTTTCTCGTTGGACGAGATTTCGATTGACGATGTCCAGATTACAAAGTCTGTGAACAGCGAAACCACCGAGAACGATGTAAAGTCGGCTGACACCATGGGCATGAAGTACCGCGTCTCTGGTCGCGCGGTATATGTGACTCGTGGCAGTATCAGCCCTCAACTTGCGGAGAGAACCGGGTTCTCCGATGATGATGCGGAGATGATCAAGAAGGCTCTGCTTACTCTGTTCGAGAACGACGAAAGCTCTGCGCGTCCGGCGGGATCAATGGAGGTGCTTAAGTTAGTGTGGTTCACACACGATTGCAAGGGTGGGCAGTATTCGACGGCTAAGGTCCATCGTTCTGTGAATGTTGCAGCCGATGGCCACGTTAATGTTGACCGGGCTGAGATTCCTGACCTGCACTTTGAAGTACTTGACGGTCGCTGAACCGCTTTACCGTATCCTCGGTACCGCTTCCAGACGCTTGATTCAGTCATCAGAGGGAATGTCATGAATAGATCAACTGAGTATCCGGAAGATGACTGGCTGGCTCTTTCCGGCTTGCAGCATTTCGCGTTCTGTCGGCGGCAGTGGGCGTTGATCCACATCGAGCAGCAGTGGAACGACAACTATCTCACGACCGCCGGTTCCTTGGAACATGATCGTGCGCATGATTACGGAGAATCGGAGATGCGCGGTGATTTGCTCATCATGCGTGACCTGCGCGTGTTCTCGCGGAGAATGGGCATCACTGGCGCGTGCGACGTGGTCGAATTCCGCCGGTCCGATGATGGCGTGACGTTGTATGGACGAACTGGCGTCTGGCTGCCCTATCCTGTGGAATACAAACATGGTAAGCCCAAGCAGCAGGATGCGGATAGGCTTCAGTTGTGCGCCGAGGCTATGTGCTTGGAGGAGATGCTGGCATGCTCCATTCACGAGGGAGCGCTGTTCTACCAACAAATCAAGCGGCGGGAGCAGGTCGGATTTGACACGTCGCTGCGGGAACGGGTTGTTGCGATGGCGCGTGAGATGCACGAGCTGTTCCAGCGTGGACACACGCCGAAGGTCAGGCCGTCGAAGTCTTGTCTCGCATGCTCGCTGCGCGACATCTGTCTGCCGAAACCGACCGCTACGCAATCCGGCAAACGATTCATAGAGGAATTGATGCAGGAGGAAATGAAAGACGGGGAATGACCTCGCCCGAGAGAGGAATGATCCACGATGAAGCAACTGCTCAATACGCTGTATGTGACCAGTGAAGACGCCTATCTGTCCCTGCAGAACGACAATGTCGTCGTGCGGCAAGGGGATTCCCTGTTGGGGAAGATTCCGCTTCGTTCCTTGGAAAGCATCATGAGTTTCTCTTATAAAGGAGCTTCTCCGGAACTGATGGGCAAATGCGCCGAATTCGGCGTTGAATTGTCGTTCTTCTCTCCAAGAGGTCGGTACTACTGTTCGATACTCGGGGAGAAGAACCGCAATGTGCTTCTCCGACGGGAACAGTTCCGTTTCGCGGATGCCGAGAATGAGGCCTTACCGTTCGCCAAGTCGTTCATCATCGGGAAAATATACAACTGCCGTTGGGTCCTTGAACGCACTAAACGTGATCATGCGCTGCGCGTCAACAGCGAACGCATCGCGGCGCAGAGCGAGAAACTGAGGCAATTCCTGTTGCATATCGACGAGTGTTCATCTATCGACGGGCTGCGTGGCATGGAGGGGCTGGCTGCGAAGGAGTACTTCTTTACCTTTGACGATTTGATTCTGCGTAACAAGGATGACTTCTTCTTTCAGGAGCGTAGCCGACGACCTCCGCTGGATCGGCTGAACGCTTTACTGTCATTCGTATACGTGCTGTTGACCAGTGATTGCGCTTCAGCATTGCAGGGAGTGGGCCTCGATCCCTATGTGGGGTTTCTGCATACCGATAGGCCTGGCAGAGCGTCCCTGGCCTTGGACCTCGTAGAGGAGTTCCGACCGGCCATCGCCGATCGGTTCGCGCTGACACTGATCAACACGGGTGCGATCAAACCGTCTCAATTCGAGGTTCGTGAGAACGGAGGCGTATTCCTCTCCGAGGGAGGGCGCAAGAGCGTGCTCGCCGCATGGCAGAAGCGCAAGCAGGAAACGCTAACGCATCCATTCCTCGGCGAAAAGATGCCGTGGGGACTGGTCCCGTACGCGCAGGCGTTGTTGTTGAGCCGCGTGATCCGAGGCGATCTGGATGCGTATCCTCCGTTCATGTGGAAATGAGGTGCGGGATGATGGTGGTCGTGACCTACGACGTCAACACGGAGACATCGGCGGGGAGACGAAGGCTGCGACTCGTGGCCAAAATCTGCATGAGATACGGACAACGGGTACAGAACAGTGTCTTCGAATGTTCGGTGACTCCGTCCGACTATCTGACGCTGAAACACGATTTGGCGGCAATCGTGGATGAGAAGTACGATAGTCTGCGCTACTATAACCTCGGTTCCCGGTACTCCTCGAAAATCGAGCAGTACGGCAGGTGCAGACACGTTCCGGTCGATGGGGTGATGATGCTCTGATGGGGGAGTCCCACGGATTCACGTGTTGATTGGGATCGTCGATGGCCAGTCGGGACATCGGATAGCCGGTGCGAGTGACAAGCGCTCATGGAATCCCCGACCTTTCGCACCTGCGAAATGAGTTTGCGGAGACGACTATTCGTCTTCCCCGGACGCTTGATAATTCAAGAGCGGATGATTCGCGGCCAATTCGCGAGTCGTCATGTGATCCTTCGCGGGGTTGCGGCCGGTTTCTCGCTACAATCAGCATTGAGAACGGACGTCGGTTCCGTATGTCGGAACAGGATGTCCATTTTCGCGGTCGCCCCTCTCGCGAGGGGCGTGGATTGAAATCGTCGATCTCGCAACGTCTTCCCATATCCAAGAGTCGCCCCTCTCGCGAGGGGCGTGGATTGAAATAAGTCGATTCTGTCCAACGCGGCCGGCGCGGTCGGTCGCCCCTCTCGCGAGGGGCGTGGATTGAAATCTCCTGCGGCTCCGCAACCCATGGACCGAACGCGTCGCCCCTCTCGCGAGGGGCGTGGATTGAAATCCCGACCACAACCCCGGCAACCTCACCGCCTGCGTCGCCCCTCTCGCGAGGGGCGTGGATTGAAATGAGATCGACGACGTCGAGAAGCGCCAGGCGATGGTGTCGCCCCTCTCGCGAGGGGCGTGGATTGAAATACGGCCGTCGCGCCGCCCGCGGGCGTCACGGAGTCGCCCCTCTCGCGAGGGGCGTGGATTGAAATGCCATCACCGTCGTCTCCGCGAACAAGGTCACGTCGCCCCTCTCGCGAGGGGCGTGGATTGAAATCTGAACGTGTTGAACGCGTACGGTGACGTGGACCGGTCGCCCCTCTCGCGAGGGGCGTGGATTGAAATAAGACCACCACGCCGAATTATGTGACCGTCACCGGTCGCCCCTCTCGCGAGGGGCGTGGATTGAAATGTCCCGTTCTTGAGTCTATGGACGACGGTCGTCCTGGTCGCCCCTCTCGCGAGGGGCGTGGATTGAAATTATGACGATGTTCATGAACTGCATACAGCGTACAGTCGCCCCTCTCGCGAGGGGCGTGGATTGAAATAAGGACCAGACGGACATCGACACCACCTACCAGGTCGCCCCTCTCGCGAGGGGCGTGGATTGAAATATCACCACGGCCACGCCATCGTTCCACGAACGCCGTCGCCCCTCTCGCGAGGGGCGTGGATTGAAATTCAAGAAATACGCCCAGCACGTCAAGCCGACGTGTCGCCCCTCTCGCGAGGGGCGTGGATTGAAATTTCGCTGTCATTATGGCGTCGATTACTTCTGTCGGTCGCCCCTCTCGCGAGGGGCGTGGATTGAAATTAGAAAGGACCATCATGGCGAAACGCAAGCACGTCGCCCCTCTCGCGAGGGGCGTGGATTGAAATGTGGCTAGTGCGCCGCCGATTGCGCCGGCAAGGCGTCGCCCCTCTCGCGAGGGGCGTGGATTGAAATTCCGAACTGGACGACGAGGGCGCGTCCGAACGGGGTCGCCCCTCTCGCGAGGGGCGTGGATTGAAATGATTACACGCGACAGCGTAGCACAGAATCGTCTCGTCGCCCCTCTCGCGAGGGGCGTGGATTGAAATCTCCGATGGGACGGATTGAGCCTCCTGGACCACCGTCGCCCCTCTCGCGAGGGGCGTGGATTGAAATGCCATCACCGTCGTAAGCGCGAACAAGGTCACCGTCGCCCCTCTCGCGAGGGGCGTGGATTGAAATGCCCTGCGGGTCGGTCAACCGGAAATGGACCTGGTCGCCCCTCTCGCGAGGGGCGTGGATTGAAATCGACCGGCGGGTATGCTCCGGCGCCGCCGGACAGGTCGCCCCTCTCGCGAGGGGCGTGGATTGAAATCTCTCCTGGGCATCATGCTGCTTCTCATCGGCAGTCGCCCCTCTCGCGAGGGGCGTGGATTGAAATGTTGGTCTTGTTCGCCGATTCATCCACCGACATGCCGTCGCCCCTCTCGCGAGGGGCGTGGATTGAAATGCCGATGAAGTTGAAGACCTCGACCAGGCGAAGGTCGCCCCTCTCGCGAGGGGCGTGGATTGAAATCGCATCCAGGACGCGCTCGTCAGACGCGCCCGACGTCGCCCCTCTCGCGAGGGGCGTGGATTGAATCCTTTCTGTTGGTGGCTGCGTCGTTTGGCTTGGGGTCGCCCCTCTCGCGAGGGGCGTGGATTGAAATCTTCCGTTGGGTTGTGGTTATGCGAACAGTGCGAACGTCGCCCCTCTCGCGAGGGGCGTGGATTGAAATCACGCGCGCGGACGCGATGGGCCCGAGCCCACGAAGTCGCCCCTCTCGCGAGGGGCGTGGATTGAAATCGCATCCAGGACGCGCTCGTCAGACGCGCCCGACGTCGCCCCTCTCGCGAGGGGCGTGGATTGAAATCCGACGAAACAACGGAAGGGGGTGATCAGCATCCGTCGCCCCTCTCGCGAGGGGCGTGGATTGAAATGCGAACCGGTTGCCGTAGTCCAGCACGCCTCCGGTCGCCCCTCTCGCGAGGGGCGTGGATTGAAATAGCATCCATCACCGGCATCTCCGCTCCCACCCCGTCGCCCCTCTCGCGAGGGGCGTGGATTGAAATCTCGAACGTGAGGCCCTTGGGGGGTGTTCCTATGTTTTTGTCAATTCCGTAGGGGGTTGATGTGTCGGGTTTTGTTTGGTTGTCGTGGGCGTGCTTCGCCTTGCCGGTGGCGGCTGGTGTGTTCGTCCTTCGTGGTGTTCAGGCGGCGAGGGCCGGTTCCTGGTAGAGGGTGCCGTTCTTGAGCATGCTGTAGATGACATCGCAGCGGCGTCGGGCGAGGCAGATGACGGCGGCGTTGTGGTGTTTTCCTTGTTCGCGTTTGCGGTTGTAGTAGGCGATG
>NZ_JAFEJX010000023.1:0-8865 GCF_018555635.1 Bifidobacterium sp. CP2
CGACTACCAGTACCGAAAACCCATGCCCGACGTCAACCATGCCCCAGGACACATGTAAACCATGCCCCAGGAGATACCGTCAACCATGCCCCAAGACATACGTCAACTATGCCCCGAGACAATACACAACCCCCGGAAACACCCGATTCTATAGAAACGGACGAAACCAGGCAGTCGAACGCACCCCTCACGCCCAATCCTATAGAAACGGACGCAATTGGGCAGGCGGACGCACCGCACACGCCTGATTCCGTAGGATGCGCCGGGCCGAAGCACATCCGCACCCCATTGACGTGCCGCTCCCTTAGAGTGGGGTGCATGTCACTTGGTATGAACATCCTGCTGATTTTCGTCTTCCTGCTGCTCGGCTCCGTGTTCTCCGGCACCGAGCTGGCGTTGGTCTCGCTGCGAGGATCGCAGATCGACCAGATGGAACAGGAGGATGCCCGCGGCGCCCGCGTGGCGAAGATCGCCCGCGACCCGAACACGTTCCTGTCCACCGTGCAGATCGGTGTGACGCTCTGCGGCTTCCTGTCCGCGTCGTTCGGCGAATCGTCGATCTCCCCGTACATCACGCCCGTCGTGGAGGGTTGGGGCGTGCCCGCGCACATCGCCGCGCCGCTGACCACCATCACCCTGACGCTCATCATCTCCTACTGCTCCATCGTCATCTCGGAGATGGTGCCGAAGCGCATCGCCATGCAGCGCACCGAGGCGATCGCCCGTGCGGTGGTGCCCGCCATCGACGTGTTCGCCAAGGTCTGCCGTCCGCTCATCTGGCTCATCGGCAAGAACACGAACGGCATCGTGCGCCTGCTCGGCTTCGACCCGAACGAGACCGAATCCGAGGTGTCCGACGACGAGCTGCGCGTGCTCGTCAACACGAACACCAACCTGAGCAAGGACGAACGCACCATCCTCGACGACGTGTTCGACGCGTCGGAGACCATCGTGGCGGAGGTGATGCGCCCGCGTGCCGACGTCGTGTTCCTCGACGGCTCCATGGCCATCCCGGACGCGGCCGCCTACGTGCGCGAGATGCCATACTCCCGCTACCCCGTCACCGGCAAGGACTTCGACGACGTGCTCGGCTTCGTGCACGTGCGCGACCTGCTCGACGTGCGCGACCCGAACGCGAGGACCGTGTCCGACGTGACGCGCGAGGGCATCTCCCTGCCGGGTACGTCGAAGCTGCTGCCGAGCCTCGAACTGCTGCGCAAACGCGGCATCCACCTGGCTGTCGTCATCGACGAATACGGCGGCACCGACGGCATCGTCACCCTGGAGGACATGACCGAGGAGCTCGTGGGCGACATCCGCGACGAATACGACCTGCCGGACCAGCCGGGCGGCGCGCGACGCAACCGCCAGAGCGCGTTCGTCAACGGCGTGGCCACCGTGGAAGGCGGCACCACGTTGGAGGACTTCGAGGACCTGACCGGCATCGAACTGGAGGATGGACCGTACGAGACCGTGGCCGGATACTTCCTGGCCCACACCGGCAAGATGGGCGAGGAGGGCGACGTGCTCCACTCCGACGACGGCTACGACATGATCGTCACGAAGGTCGACGGCCGACGCATCGACACCATCCAGGTGAAGAAGGCCGGCGCGCCCGACCATTACGAGCCGGACGCGGATACGAAGCAGAACAAGGACAAGGCGAAGAACTGAGCCACGCCCCAACGATGAAGGCGGTTCCTGCCCTGGGGCAGGAACCGCCTTCGTTCCGGTGCGGACCATGCCGTCGCCTGCAACCAGCCGCAACCAGCCGCCGTACCCGTCGCGACGTCAATGGCAACCGCGGCGGTACCGTCGGCAAACGGCATCGCCGGCAATGCTCAGTACTGTTCGACTCTATCCACCGAGCCGTCCGCGTTGTAGTAGGTTTCGGTGACCGGCGTGCCGGCAGGTATGGAGCTCACCGCGGAGGACGTCGCCCCGCATGGCCTGAGCACATCCAACGTCCACGTCTTGGTGGCCACGGGAGTGCTGAAGGACCCCGGGTAGTACCAGTTGGTGTAGGTGATGGTGCCGTCACCGTAATTGAACTTGATGGTGTAGGGATATCCGTTGTTGATGGACGACGAGCCCATGACGCCGTCGCAGCTGACGTCGACGCCGCCGTCCTTGGCCGGCTGGTCGGAGATCGGGTCGAAGCCGTAGAGCGGGAGAGTGTCCTCGCGCAGGATCTTCTCGAATTCGGCGATCGTGGCGGGGTCGCTCGGGCTGATGCCGTTGGGATAGCCGTCGTCGATCAGGATGCGGTCGTAGGAATAGTATTCCTTGCCGTCCTGCGGCTTGTACGCATCGCTGGCCACCGGCGCGCTGGAGGTCTCGCCGGAGCCATCGGAACCCTCATTCGAGGCGCTGGAATCCGAATCGGAAGAACCGGACGAATCGGACGAGGATGAATCGCCGGAGGAGTCCGAACCGGACGACGCCGGCGCCGACTGCGATGTCGTGACCTGATCGTCGAGGCTCTGCATGGCGGCATATTCCACAGCGCGCAGGACGAGTCCGAGGATGATGTTGGCCGCCATGCCGGCGATGGCGCCGTTGCGGCATCGATGCGCGTTGGACGGGCGGCTGTTCCTCCATACGAAGAACAGGATGAATCCGACCAAGGGGACGAAGAATCCGAGCACCGTCCACCCGAAGCTTCCGCTATCCGACGCGGACGTGTTCGTATCGATGGACGCGCCGCGACGGTACGATTCGTTCCCTTGCGAACCGTATCCGGCCGCGGTTCCGTTGGTTCCGTTCCCCATCACGGGTCCGGCCGGCGATTGGCCGCGCACGCCGTCAGCCTTATCGGCCTTATCGTCCTTATCCCGTTCCTCGTGTTCGCGGGCCAAATCGCCGAACGTCGTCACACGGTGCGCCGGTTCCGCCTTCGACTGTTCCGTCGCCCCGGTTTTCGCCGTCTCGGTTTTCGCCGCACAAGCTTCCGTCTCCGGTTGTCCCGCATCGTTCTGCGACGCCGCGCCTGCCTCCGCGGCGGCAATCGGCCGGGCGGGCTCAGCCTGAGGAGGCAACGGAGGCAACGGGACCGGCGGAAGCCGGTTTCCGGCGGATGACAGGACCGTGGCATCGTCGATCGCCGTGGAATCGAAGCCGGTACCGGCTTCTGTTACCCGTTCGGGCGATCCGGACGATTTGGGTGTTCTGGGTGTTCCGGGCCCCTGTTCGACGGCTCCGGGCATCGGCACGGCAGGACGAACCGCGTCCCGGCTTGCACCCTGAACCGTATTCCGGACCGTATCCTGGATCAGAGGGGTGCCGCATCCCGCGCAGAATTTATACCCATCCTCGATCTTTCGACCACATCGTGTGCAGAACCGCATGGCGTCCCCTCCATCATCCATCGCGACGGCCGCGCGTCATGCATCACACCTCAACCACATCCATCACGACGGCACCGTCATCCGGAAACTCTTAACGTCAAGTCTACACGCGGCAACCTCGGACTCATGTAGACTGAAGGCACCCGGAGTTCCTCAACGGGAGCCCACAAGGAAAGGAAGGAACACCATCATGACCCTTGCATTCATCGTCCCGGGACTCGACGAAGCCGTCTCGGAGAAGGCCATCGCCATCCTGCAGAACCGTCTCAGCCAGGAACAGGAGGCGGCGCTCGTCCTCAAGCATGCGCACTGGAACGTGACCGGCCCGAACTTCATCGCCGTGCATGAGATGCTCGACCCGCAGGTCGAGGTCGTGCTCGCGCAGGCGGACGAGACCGCCGAGCGCATCGCCACGCTGGGCGGCACCCCGGACGGCCGCGCCGACGCGATCGTCCGCAACCGCACGTGGAAGCCGTTCGACGCGGAAGGCCGCGAAGGCACCGAAGCGTATCTCAAGGCGCTCATCGAGTACTACGACGCGTTCATCGCCGACGACCGCAAGGCCGTCGCCGAGCTCGACGAGCTCGACTTCGTCAGCTCCAACATCATCCAGGACCATGTCCAGGAGCTCGAGAAGTTCCAGTGGTTCATGCGCTCCCACCTCGCGTGAGCCATATGTGGCGGCCGGGCACTTCCGGATACACGCCAGCCACGCGACGCATGAGCATGTGAGCGTGTGAGCACATAAACACGCATAAGGGGCCGATAATCGCGGAGAGCATCCAGCTCCCGCGACCATCGGCCCCTTATCCATGCCCGGCGGCTGTTTGTCGCGGCAGCAGAGACATCACCGCGACAATCAGCCTCCTACACGGCATCAGCGGCCGATTGCCGCGACACCACAGTCCCCACCGCGACCATCGGCCCCTCACATATGGCCAGCGGCCGATTGCCGCAGCAGCAGAGACACCACCGCGACAATCGACCGCTCACAGTTACTCAGCGGCCGATAATCGCGAAAGCACGGACTCCACCGCGACTACCGGCCGCTCACCAGCACCAGCACCTACACCCACACCTACTTCACGAGGTTCTGGTACTCGGGCAGCCCCATGTAGTTGAACTTCACGTTCTTCACGCCCTTGCCCGCGCCGGCGGACACGTTGCCGTACCACAGCGGGATTACGGGCAGGTCCTTGAGCAGCACCTCCTCAGCCTGACGGTAGTACTTGACCGATCCGTCGAGCGTGGTCTGCTTCGCGGCCTCGTCGATGAGCCCGTCGAACTCGGAGCTCTTGTAGTCGCCGTTGTTCAGGCCCTTGCCGTCCGCGTAGGCGGAGTCGTAGGCCTGCACGAGGTAGCCCTCCGGATGCGGGTAGTCGGACTGGAGGCCCTGGGTGAACGCGGCGTTGATGGTGCGGTCGTGCACGGCGCCGGAGAAGTCCTTCTGCGTGGGGAACGGGTAGGACTGCGCGTCGATGCCGAGCGCGTTCTTGATGGAGTTGACGATGGCGTCCACCCACTGCTTGGAGCCAGAGTCGGAGGCGTAGGCGAGGCGGAACGTGCCGTCCCACGGTGAGATGGCGTCGGCCTTCTTCCACAGTTCCTTGGCCTTGTCGGCGTTGTAGGAGAGCACATCGGAACCGGACAGCGTCTTGGAGTATCCGGCGATGGAGGGCGCGGTGAAGTCGGTGGCCGCGGTGGCGGTGCCGCGCAGCACCTTGTCGACGATGCGGTCGCGGTTCACCGCGTAGGAGATGGCGGCGCGGCGCAGCCTGCCCTCCTCGCCGGTGAAGTGCTTGAGCCCGGAGGGGATGGTGAACGCCTTGAAGCCGGGGCCGGCCTTGCTGAACGCCTGGATGGACCGTTCGCTCTTGTAGGTGGCGAGCGCGCTGGACGGGATGGAGTCGAGCACGTCGAGGTTGCCGGCGGTGAGGTCGGCGTAGGCGGAGTCGAGGTTGGTGTACAGCTTGAAGGTCACGCCGCCGTTCTTCGGCGTGCGGGGGCCGGTGTACTTGGGGTTGGGCGTGAGTTTGATCTCACCGTCGTGCGTCCAGGATTCGAACTGGTAGGGGCCGTTGCCCACGGGCTTTTCGCCGAACGCCTTGATGTCCTTGTAGGCGCTGGAGGGTAGGGGCAGGAACGCCACGTCGCCCACCTTGTAGTCGAAGGAGGAGTCGGGTGCGGCGAGCGTGACCTGGAGCGTCTTGTCGTCGATGACTTTGAGGCCGCTCAGCTGCGCGTTCTTGTCGCCGTTCTCGTCCTGCAGCTGGTCGTAGCCTTTGATGGTGGAGAAGATGGCGGCGCCCATCTGTCCGTTGGCGGCGTTCGCGGCGAACGACCATGACTTCGCGTAGGTTTCGGCGGTGATCTTCTCGCCGTCGGAGAATTCGAGGCCGTCGCGCAGTGTGATGGTGTATTGGGAGGCGTCGGCGTTGGGGGTGATGGATTCGGCGTCGGCGTAGATGAGTTTGCCGGTGCTGCTGAAGGTGACGAGGCCTTCGAACAGTTGGGTGACGACCTTCCATCCGGCCATGTCGTTGGTGTCGGAGGGGATGAGTCCGCTGGCGGGTTCGACGTTGTTGACGGTGATGACCGCCGCCTTGCCGTCCTGTTCGGCGGTGTCGGCCGCGGTGTCTCCCACCTGCCCGCAGCCGGCGAGCAGCAGTCCGATGCCGAGCGTCGCGGCGATCGCGGCGGTGATCCGTTTCCTGATGCGCATGATGTTCCCTCTTCTTCCGTGTTCGGTGGTGTCCGGTGGCGTCCGATGCCCGGTTGCGCCCGACACCCCGACGTTCCGTGTTCTTCCGCGACGGGGCGCGCACGTCGTGCGCGCATCTCCCGTCCCCCTTTGCGCGGCGCATCCGACATCCGTCCGTGCGGACGGACGCCCATACCTCGTTTCGATGCACCTGCGTCCGGTATACCGTACCGCATCACTACGATTACGCCGACAGCGAGGGAACATGCCGTCGGCGTCATCGCATGCGGTTATGGCCGTCACCGCTCTGGCCTGTTACGGCGCGGCGCGCGGTCGCGACGCAACCGCGCGCCGGCCATGACCACGTCACGCGCTCACCGCTCGCGGTACACCTTCGTGTACGAGCCTTCCGCACGCGGACGGACGACGATCGAGTCGACGTCCACGGTGTCGGGCTGCCCGAGGGCCCACCGCACGCATTCGGCGATGTCCTCCGCCTTGAGCGGGCTGGGCACGCCGGCGTACACGCTGGCCGCGCGGGCGGCGTCGCCGCCGAAGCGCTTGAGGGAGAATTCCTCGGTCTCGACCATGCCGGGGGAGATGTCGATGACGCGCACGGGTTCGCCGATCTGTTCGAGGCGCAGCACGCGCGCCATGACGCGTTCGGCGAATTTGGAGGCGCAGTATCCGGCGCCGCCCTCGTATGGTTCGATGCCGGCCGTGGAGGAGATGACGAGCACGGTGCCGCCGCCGGGCGCCTGTTTGAGCGCGGGGAGCAGTTTCTGCGTGATGCGCAGCGTGCCGATCACGTTGAGTTCGTACATGTTCCGCCAGTCGTCGAGGCTTGCGGTGGCGACCGGGTCCTTGCCGATGGCGCCGCCCGCGCAGTTGACGAGCGCCTTGACGCCGCCTTCGGCGAGGATCTGGTCGACGGCGGCCTGGGTTTCGGCCTCGTCGGTGATGTCGCAGGTCACGTAGCTGACGGCGTCGCCGAGTTCGTCGGCGAGCGCCTTGAGTTTCGCCTCGCGCCGGGCGAGGGCGACGACGGTCCAGCCGTCGGCGGCGAGGGCGCGTACGGTGGCGGCGCCGATGCCGCTGGATGCGCCGGTGACGACGGCGCGTTTCGTTGCGTTGGTCATGTTGTCTCCTTGGTGTGTTCGTGTCCGATTATCCTGCGTTCCGTCCGGCCGCGTGCGCGTCCGTCCGGTGTTCGTCCGACGGGTCCGGCGTCCGGTTCAGCAGCCGGCTGCGGTGAGGGCCTCGTCGAGGATGTCGACGCCGTCGGAGGCTTCGTCGGGGGTGATGACGCAGGGCGGGGTGACGTGGATGCGGTTGTTGTGGATGCCGAGGACGAGGCCGCGCTTGTTGCCTTCGGCGACGATTTGCTTCATGGTCGCGTCGGCGAGGGGTTCCTTGGTGGTGCGGTCCTCGACGAGTTCGACGGCCCAGAACACGCCTTTGCCGCGGACCTCGCCGATCTTCGGGTGCTTGTCGTAGAGGGCGGTGAGCTTCGGTCCGAGCACGGTCTTGCCGACGTTGTAGGCGTTGTCGACGATGTGCTCCTCCTCCATGGCCTCCTGGGTGGCGACGATCGCCCCCATGGCGAGCGGGTGGCCGGAGTAGGTGAGGCCGCCGGGGAATACCACGTCGTCGAAGTGGTGGGCCACGGGGTCGCTGAGGATGACGCCGCCGGCGGGCACGTAGCCGGAGTTGCAGCCTTTGGCGAAGGAGATGATGTCGGGCGTGTAGCCGTAGTCGTCGAGCGCGAACCAGAAGCCGGTGCGGCCGAAGCCGGCCATGACCTCGTCGGTGATCATGAGGATGCCGTACTTCTTGGTGATCTCGCGCACGCCCTTGAAGTAATCCTTGGGCGGGATGATGATGCCGGCGGTGCCGGGCACGGATTCGAGGAGCACGGCGGCGATGGTGTCCGGTCCTTCGAACTGGATGACGTGTTCCAGGTGGGTGAGGGCGCGTTCGCATTCCTCCTCCTGCGTGGTGGCGGAGAATTCGGAGCGGTACAGGTAGGGGGTGAAGAAGTGGATGTGTCCGCGCGAATAGTCGTTGGGCTTGCGGCGCCAGTCGCCGGTGGCGCTGATGGCGGCGCCGGTGTTGCCGTGGTAGCAGCGGTAGGAGGAGAGGATCTTGTCGCGCCCGGTGAACAGGCGGGCGGCGCGGATCGCGTTCTCGTTGGCGTCGGCGCCGGCGTTGGTGAAGAACACCTTGTTGAAGCCTTCGGGGGCGCGGCGGGCCACGAGGGAGGCGGCGCGGCCGCGGGCCAGGTTGGCGTAGTCGGGGCCGATGGTGCACAGCAGTTCGGCCTGCTTCTTGATGCCTTCGATGACCTTGGGATGCTGGTAGCCGATGTTCACGTTGACCTGCTGGCTGGTGAAGTCGAGCAGTTCGCGGCCGTCTGCGAACTTGAGCCACGAGCCGTGTCCGGTGACGACCTCGACCGGGTCGAGGTCTCGCTGCGCGTGCCAGGAGTGGAAGACGTGCTTGCGGTCCAGCGCGTAGGCGTCGTCCCAGATCTGCTTGTCCTCCGATACGTCGTGTCCCATGATGGCTCCTTTCCTCGATGAGACCGTCGGGCCAGGCGGTCCGGCTGCGTTGTTGAATGTCATTATTCGAGTTGGACATTTCCCCTTCCGGGGCTGACATTTCCGCCGTCGACCGCCGGACCTCTGCCGGTGTATTGTCTCGGGGCATAGTTGACGTATGTCTTGGGGCATGGTTGACGGTATCTCCTGGGGCATGGTTTACATGTGTCCTGGGGCATGGTTGACGTCGGGCATGGGTTTTCGGTACTGGTAGTCG
>NZ_JAFEJX010000024.1:0-1956 GCF_018555635.1 Bifidobacterium sp. CP2
CCCCACCACAACACCCCACAAACCATTGGAAACACAACAAACCACCGGCGTGTCGAAAACAGGCAAAAACACGACAACAAACCCACCCACCCCACAGCAAAACCACTGAAGAAAAGACCCGACCCACCCACACCCGGCGTGTCGCGGAACGGGCCGCCAGCGAAACGAACCGGACAAGACATGACGAACCGCGTCGCAGAGAAGCCGGTTCGCGAAACAGGACGGCACCCCGCGACCCGACTGCATCACGAAACGGCCCCTCGGCGAAACAACCAGACAGCCAATGCCGGAACCGCTTCACAAACCATCCCCTCAGCGAAACGCACCGTCACGCCCCCACCGAACCGCATCGCCAACAGGCCACCCAGCGAAACGAATCAGCGCCACCCCACCGAACCAACTCCCGAGCGGAGTGCCGGCCGGAGACACGCAGAATCGCCCGAATCGGCAGTCGGAGGCGACCACGCGTCACGCGGCCCCGGTCCCGCCGATGGCGATGAGCACCGTCAGCAACGCCACGAACGCGACGGGCGCGGCCATGACGGCGAGCACCCACGCCGAGACGACGCGGACGACGGACCATGCCATCCGACGACGAACCGCCGGATCCACCGCCGCTCCCGAACCCGGCCCCGGTACCAGGTCCGCCTTCGTCGCGGACACCAACGACAGCACGAACGCGACAAGCCACAGCAGCACGCCCGCCGCATACATCGCGAGCGATATGGCCGGCAGGACGACGGCGTCGGCCGGGAACAACGAGGAGACGGCATCGTAGAACGGGCTCCACCACAGAGCCGCCACCGGAGCGACCAGGACGAACCCGCAACCACGAAGCACGACGACGGCACGCGAGACCATGGCACCATGGTCCCACGCCGGGAGAACAGGAACGCCCGCGCGCCCCTCCACGCACCGTCGCGACGGGTTATCCCGACCGTGAACCGTGGCGCCACGGAAACCCCGGGAACTGTGATAATGGACGCATGGGAACAACACATGATCTCGACAACGAGACGATCCAGACGCTGCTGAACCGTCGTTCCATCCGCAAGTTCAAGCCCGATCCGATCGACGACGACACCCGCGCGGTGCTGGAGACCGTCGCGCAGCGCGCCGCCTCCAGCCAATACCTCAACGACTGGTCCGCGATCCGCGTGACCGACCCGGCGCTCAAGGCGAAGTTCGCCGAGTTCGGCCGCCAGCCGTACATCGCCGAGGCGCCGCTGCTGTACCTGTTCGTCATCGACGAGCAGCGCAACGCCCGCATCGCCGAACGCCAGGGCGTCGACACGTCCTCCCCCGACTGGTGGCTCGCCGCCAGCTATCACTTCACGCAGGCGCAGAACGACGCCGTCCTGGCGCTGCACGCGATGGAGACCGCCGCATACTCGCTGGGACTCGGCTGCGTGATCCTCGGCTCCGTACTCAACGACATTCCCGGCCTCATCGAGGCATGCAGGCTGCCGGAGTACACGTACCCGGTGCTCGCCCTCGCGATCGGCGAACCCGACCAGGCGCCCGCGCTGAAGCCGCGCATGCCGCGCTCGATGCAGTTCTTCGACAACGTCTATCCCGCCGACGCCGACGCGGCGCTGTCCGGATTGGACGGGTTCGACGCGACCGTCCACGAATACTACGACCTGCGCAACACCGAACGCCCCGTCGACGCGTTCAGCGCGCAGATCGTCAAGGCCGGCGGTCATGACACCAGCAACAAACCGCTCCTCCCCAACGCCGAAGCCCAGGGATTCCGTCTGGGCCGATAGGCCGGCGCCATGCACCCGTCACGTCACGGGTCTTCCACGATGCGACGGGTGCCGCGTGGCTTGGTGGGTGTGGTTCCGTCCGGGGCACGCGCGCGTGGTCGCGTGGGTTTGGTTGTGTGGGTGGCTTCGCTGCCGGTGCGTCGTGCGATGGTTGCCGGTTTCGTCGCGTTCGTTGCGGTGTGCCGGG
>NZ_JAFEJX010000025.1:0-1598 GCF_018555635.1 Bifidobacterium sp. CP2
TGTTCAGGCGACGAGCCCGAGCTCGACGCGTTTGTCCATGATGCTCATGCCGTATTCGGTCTTGATGCGCTTGTCCCTGTACCAGACCATGTACTCGTCGAGCATGGCGGTGAACCTGTCGATGGTCACATCCTTGAAGCTGCGCTTGTGGAAGAACTCCTGCTTGAGCCGGCCGAAGAACCCCTCCGCGGCCGCGTTGTCCGGCGAACAGCCCTTCGCGCTCATGGAACGCGTCAGCCCGTGGTCCCTGCAGATGCGGATCCATTCGGGCCACCGGTAGTGGCAGCCCCGGTCGGAGTGGATGACCGGCGTCTGGCCGGGCTTGAGCGTGGCGCACGCGGTCTCGAGCATCCCGTTGGCCAGGGCGGCGTTCGGGCTCGTGCCGATGGTCCAGGCGACCGGCATGCCGTCGTAGCAGTCGATGACCGGCGACAGGTACACCTTGCCCGCCGGGATCGAGAACTCGGTGATGTCCGTGGCCCACAGCCGGTTCGGCGCGGTGGCGTGGAAGTCGCGGTTCACGAGATTGGCCGGCGCGCCGCCGATCTCGCCCTTGTACGAGCTGTAACGTTTCGCGCTTTTGAACACGGGCACGAGCCCGTGCGCGGTCATCAGGCGCATGACCCGCTTGGCCGACACGACGACGCCCGCGCTTCTGAGCTCGAGGTGGATGCGCTTGTACCCGTAGCGTCGCCGGCTGTTCTCGAACGCCTCGCGCACCAAGGACAGGAGGCTCGCGTTCTTGTCGGGCCGGTTCATGGCCTTGAGCTGGTAGTAGTACGTGCTGCGCGCGATGCCGACCTCCGCCAGCAGGCCCTGCGCGTCGGCGTGCAGCTCCTCACTGATCCTTTTGACCAGAAGGGCTTTTTCTCGGTTGGTCAGGTTGTCCGGGTCTGCGCCCGGCTCTTTTCCCACCAGTTCCGCCGAACCCCGTATGATCGCCAATCGGATCTCCATGGCCCGCTGTTCGGCGCGCAGACGCTCGAGGTCGGCGCGCAACGCGGCGATCTCGCCGCGCAGCACGTCCGGATCGTCCTGCGGCGAGGAATCCCCGCGCCCCGGTTCCCTCTTCGTCACCATGAGTCCTTTCGAGCCGCCGAGCAGTTCCAGTTTCGCACGACCGACGAATCCACACCCACCGCCCGTGCGGCCTCGCGCGAGCTCGATTCGCCGGACGCGACCTTCAGGACCGCCTCCCGCTTCAACTCCACGGGAACCGGACCACGGCGAATCCGACGTTCGCCCGGAGCGAGCTCGTCGATCCACGCGGCCAGCACCTCCTTGCTCGGATACCCCATCTGGCGCATCGTACGGCTCGCCCGCCGACCATGCGTCAGGTAATGGTCCACGGCCGCGCGCTTCTGCTCCTGCGTATAACGCGCATACCGTTCCCCGCGCCTCGACGGCACGCCCGTCTCCCGCTCCTCGAGCCAGTCGCGATGCCACATGCGCAACGCCTCCCGGCTGGGATACCCCAGCTCCCGGATCACATCCGCCGCGCAGCACTCATACCTCACATACAACTCGACCGCACGCCGCCGCTGCTCCCTCGTATACCTCGCCACGATGGTTCCTCTCCCGGATCACAGTCCAAGAAA
>NZ_JAFEJX010000026.1:0-1528 GCF_018555635.1 Bifidobacterium sp. CP2
GGGCATGGTTGACGCCATGTCCTGGGGCATGGTTGACGGGTGTCTCGGGGCATGGTTTACAGGTCGCCGGTTGTTGACCATGTATGGATACACAGTCACAGCAGCGGTCGGCATCATCATCCATCGAAGACAACGGGGACGTTCGCAGCGAGTTCCTGCGCAACAAGGCCATCGTCAACGCGATCGGCAACGGGGTCCCGGTGGCGGAGGCGGCGCGCCGCCACGGGGTCACGCGCCAGTGGGCGCACGAGCTGAAGCGCAGATACGAGAAGGAGGGCGAGCCGGGGCTCCTGCCGCGTTCCCGGCGCGCGCACCGCATCGCGAACAGGACCGACGGGCGGATCGCGGAGCGGATCGTCGCGATCCGCCGCGAGCTGGGGTCCAGGGGACTGGACGCGGGCGCGGAGTCCATCGCCGCCAGATTGGAGCGCGAGGGCCTCAGGCCGCCGGCGAACTCCACCATCCACCGGATCCTCAAAGACGCGGGGCTGGTCCGCCCGGAGCCGAGGAAACGGCCGAAATCCTCGTACACGCGGTTCGAGGCCGCGCTGCCGAACGAGACGTGGCAGTCGGACTTCACCCACTGGCCGCTCGCCGACGGCACGGACGCGCTGATCGTCTCCTGGCTCGACGACCACTCGAGGTTCCTCCTGTATTCGCGCGCGTACGCGGCCGTCACCATGAAGACGATCGAGGACTCGTTCCGCCGGGCGTGCTCCGTATACGGGATCCCCGCGTCCACGCTCACCGACAACGGCAGCGTGTACACGACGAGGCTCCTGTCGGCCGAACCCGGCCCGTTCGAACGCATGCTCGCCCTGATGGGCGTGCGCCGGAAGAACGGCAGGCCGTATCACCCCCAGACGCAGGGCAAGATCGAACGCTGGCACCGCACACTCAAGCAATGGCTCACGGCCCGGCCGCTGGCCAAGGACCTCGACGGACTCAACCGGCAGCTCGACGAGTTCAGACGCGAATACAACGAGGAGCGCCCGCACCGCGCCCTGGGCCGGCGCACCCCCAAGGAGGTGTACGAGGCATTGGGCAAGGCCGGCCCCGACCCCGAGCTCGCCGCCCGAGAACAGGCCAGACGGGACGAGGAGGAACGGCAGGCGGGCGGACGGAACGCCACCGGAGGGGAAAGCGGGCGGCGCAGGCCGGTCCCCGTCGCCGAGCGGACGGAACCCACGCGGGTCGACGTCACCGTCCCCGCCAAGCTCCACAAGGTCGGCGGAAACGGCTGTGTCACGCGGTACGGCATCGCGGGCCGCCGACGCACCATCAACGTCGGCAAGGAGAACGCCGGCAAGACCGTGGAACTGCGCGTGGACCACGGCATCGTCACCGTCACCGACACCGCCACCGGCGAGATCCTCGCCGACCAGACCCTCGACACCACACGCGACTACCAGTACCGAAAACCCATGCCCGACGTCAACCATGCCCCAGGACACATGTAAACCATGCCCCAGGAGATACCGTCAACCATGCCCCAAGACATACGTCAACTATGCCCCGAGACAATACA